>JBLYYV010000169.1:0-5178 GCA_048550095.1 Gammaproteobacteria bacterium | reverse complement strand
CCATCTCGCTGTCCGTTTCCTTCGCGAAAAAATCGCCATATGGGCCCGAGATCACGACTTCGTCTCCCGGCTTCAGGCTGAAGATGAAAGACGACATAATGCCCGGCGGGACGCTGTCTTCGGCTCCCGGCGGCGGCGTCGCGATGCGAACGTTGAGCATGACGATGTCCGACTCGAGCGGGAAATTCGCCATCGAATACGCGCGTGTGACGTTCCGGTGCACCACCGAACGATGGCGCCAAAGCTTGTATTTGTCCCATTCGTCCCGGTACTTCGCCTCGATATCGAAATCCCGGTAACTCACCTCATGCGGCGGGCACTCGATCTGCACGTAGCCGCCGGCGCGAAACGGTACCGGTTCGCCCTCGGGCAACTCGAGTACCAGTTCCTTGATGAACGTCGCGACGTTCCGATTCGACCGCACCCGGCATGTCCACTTGCGGACGCCGAAAACTTCTTCGGGCACTTCGATGCTCATCGGCTGCTTCACCGCGACCTGGCATGACAGCCGCTGTCCGGAAGCCGCCTCGCGCTTCGAGATCAGCGACAACTCGGTCGGCAGGATCGCGCCGCCGCCGGACACGACCTTGACCCGGCACTGGCCGCAGGTACCGCCGCCGCCACAGGCACTCGGGACAAACAGACCCCGGTCCGCCAAGACGGTCAGCAGTTTCCCGCCCGTCGGCACCGTCAATACCTTCTCGGAGTTGACGGTGATGTCGATATCGCCGCCGGGCAGCAGTTTCGCACGCACGACAAGGATCAGCCCCACCAGCGTCAGCACGATGGCGGTAAAGAAAAATACGCCGAGCGCTACTTCCAGCATCAGAACTGCAATCCGTTAAAACCCATGAACGCCATGGACATCAATCCGACGATAATGAACGCGATACCGAGGCCCTGCAGTCCGGCGGGCACATCACTGTATTTGAGTTTTTCGCGAATGCCGGCGAGCAGCACGATGGCCAACGCCCAGCCGATACCGCTGCCGAGTCCGTAAGCGACGCTGTCGGTGAACCCCAGGTCTCGCTGCACCATGAATAACGTGCCCCCGAGGATCGCGCAGTTCACCGTGATCAGCGGCAGGAAGATGCCGAGCGCGTTGTACAGGGCCGGGAAATACCGGTCGAGTACGATTTCAAGGATCTGCACGATCGCGGCGATTACGCCGATAAAGCTGATCAGGCTCAGGAAACCGAGGTCGACGCCTTCCAGGCCGAGCCAGGCCAGCGCGCCCGGTCGCAAGAGGTAGACGAAAATAAGATGATTGACGGGCACCGTGATGGACTGGATCACGATCACGGCAATGCCGAGCCCGAGTGCGGTCTCGATCTTCTTCGAGACCGCCAGGAACGTGCACATTCCGAGGAAGAACGTCAGCGCCAGGTTTTCGACGAAGATATACCTGACCAGCAATGTGAAAAAGTCGGCCACTACATCACTTCCGTGCGGTGCACCTCATGAATCCGATAGGCGGGTTTCTCGACCTGCGCGGGCCGCCAGCTGCGGATGGCCCAGATCATCAACGCGATAATGAAAAATGCGCTCGGCGCGAGCATCATCAAGCCGTTCGGGTAATACCAGCCGCCCTCGGTGACGACCGGCAGGATTTGTACGCCCAGCAATGCGCCCGTGCCGAACAGCTCGCGAACTATCGCGACCACGACGAGGACCAGGCTGTAACCGAGCGCGTTGCCGACGCCGTCCAGCATGCTCGGCCAGACCGGGTTCTTCATCGCGAAGGCCTCCGCCCTGCCCATCACGATGCAGTTCGTAATGATCAGGCCGACAAATACCGACAGACGCTTGGACAGGTCGAATGCATAGGCGCTCAACACCTGATCGACGATGATGACGAGCGACGCGATGATCGTCATCTGCACGATAATGCGAATGTTCGTCGGAATACTATTGCGGATCGCGCTGACGCCGGCGTTGGCGAACACGAGCACGAAGGTCAGCGCCACGCACATCAGCAATGCCGCCGCGAGCGACGTGGTCACCGCCAGCGCGGAGCAGATGCCGAGCATTTGTAACGTGATCGGGTTGTTGTCGATCACCGGGTCGAGCACAATTTTTCGGTTCGATTCCATTTTCACGTGTCCTCGGTCAACTGCCGTCGCAGTGAATTCAGATAGGGTCCAAACCCGTTATCGCCGAGCCAGAAATGCAGCAGGTCCTGCACGCTGGTCGAGGTAATCGTCGCGCCTGAGATAGCGTCGACTTTATGGGTGGCATCGGGATCGCCCGGAAATACGCCGCCCTTGACGACGAGGATGATCGGCCGCCCCGATGTGTCGAGCGCCCTCTTGCCGCCCCATTGCGCCAGCCATTTCAGGCTGTCGATACGCGCGCCGAGACCGGCCGTCTCACCCTGTTCGTAAAACTTGATGCCGACGATGGTCTGCAGGTCCGGCCCGAGTGCTAGGAAGCCATAGAGCATCGAGTACAGCCCGGACCCGTATACGGGCAGGATCAGCTGCTCGAGCCGCTCACCGTCCATCACCCGATAGACCGTAGCGTAGCGGCCGCGTCGTCGAATCGACGCGATGTCGTCCTCCGCATCGACAACGACGCTGGTATCGGGATCGCGGGCGGCGGCACGCTCGTCGAACGAGGCCGGGTCGATGTCGTCGACATCGCGCGCCTCGTCCAGGTCGACGACCGTGGCCTCGACCCGCTGCATGACCGCAGCAATACTCGCGGGCGAATCGCCCGGTGAGAACAGTCCGGCGGCCCGCAACAGGTTCTTTTGCTTGTCGAGCGTGATGTTGGCCGCCTGGCGCGGCTTCAACAGCACCGCGGACGCGGACACCAGCACGGAGCAGACCAGGCAGACGGCAATTGCGACCGTCATCACGTTTTGCCAACCGTCACGCCGCTCAGTCATACGAGCGCTCCCGCCTGATTCGGCGCCGCACGTTGATGCGCACGACGCCCCAATCGATCAACGGCGCCACGAGATTCGCGAACAGGATCGCCAGCATGATGCCTTCCGGGAACGCCGGGTTCAGAACGCGAATCAGCACGGTCAGGAAACCGACCAGCGCGCCGAATATCCAGCGGCCCGCGCTGGTCATGCTGGCGCTGACCGGATCCGTCGCCATGAACATCATGCCGAACGCGAATCCGCCGGTGACGAGGTGCCAGTGCCATGGCAGCTGCATGGCCGGATTGATGCCACCATCGAGCAGGTTGAATACCGTTGCGGTCGCGACCATGCCCACGAATACGCCGGCGACGATGCGCCACGACGCGATCTTCGTGACCAGCAGGAACAGTCCGCCGAGCAGGCACAACAACGCGGACGTAGAGCCGATCGAACCGGAGATGCTGCCGATAAAGGCATCCATCCACGCGGCCCATTCCGCACCCGTACCCGCCGCGCCGTAGTCGCCCGCCCCGACGATCGCATCGACTCCGCCGGCCGTGCCGAGCGTCAGTGGCGTCGCGCCGGTGAAGCCGTCGACCGCCGTCCAGACCGCATCCCCGGAAATCTGTGCCGGGTAAGCGAAAAACAGGAATGCGCGTCCCGCAAGCGCGGGATTCAGGAAGTTCTTGCCGGTGCCGCCGAACGCCTCCTTGGCGAATACGACGGCGAAGCTGATGCCGAGCGCCACCTGCCACAGCGGAATCGTCGGCGGCAGGATCAACGCGAACAGGATCGACGTGACGAAGAAGCCCTCGTTGACCTCGTGATTCCGAACGGCGGCGAACAGGATTTCCCACGCGATGCCGACGAAAAACGCGACGAGATAGATCGGCAGGAAATACAGCAGCCCGTGGACCAGGCAGTCGATAACGTTCAACGGATCGTAGCCGAGGCCGAATGCCGCGAGGAATTCGCCGCGCCAGCCCGGCGCCGCGAGCACGCCGAGGTCGGCCATCGCAACGTTGGCCTGGAACCCGACGTTCCACGAGCCGAACAGCGCACAGGGAAAGACGGCGATCCAGACGTAGATCATGACGCGCTTCAGGTCGAGGCCGTCGCGCACGTGCGGGGCGACGCGCGTGACGTCTTCCGGCGTATAGAAGAACGTGTCGACCGCTTCGAAAACGGCGTGGAAATTCTCGAAGCGGCCACCCTTGACGAACAGTGGCCGAACCCGATCGAGTACCCGCCGGAGTCCCATCAGCCGTCCCTCCGGATCGTGTCGAGGGTTTCTCGCAGGCTGGGCCCGAAGTCGTACTTGCTCAGGCACACAAACGAGCAAAGCGCCAGGTCTTCCTCGTCGAGCTCGAGGCAACCGAGCTGTTGAGCCGTATCGGTGTCGCCGACGAGGATCGCCCGGAGCAGTTGCGTCGGCAGAATATCCAGCGGCACGACCTCCTCGTACAGCCCGATCGGCACCATCGCCCGCCGGCTGCCATGCTGCGACGTGCTGAGCGCGAATTCGCGGCGGCCTCGCGACAGCGCCGAGAAAAACACGTTTGCGGCAGAGAACCGCTCGCCCCACGGCCGCAGCCAACCGAATAACGTGCGTTCGCGGCCCTCGCGTACCGCGGTGATCTGCTGGTGATAGCGCCACAGGTAGGCGCCCCAGCCGGTGGCGCGCCGGCCCGACAACGCCGAACCGGACAGCACGCGGCACTCGCCGGGCGCGAGCTCGAAGGCGACCAGGTCGTCGATGCTCGCACCCACCCGTGTGCGCAACAGGCGCGGTTTTCGGATCATCGGGCCGGCCAGCGACACGACGCGTTCGGTCGGCAGCACGCCGATGCGAAACAACTCACCGATCGCGACGACATCCTGGTAGCCGATGTACCAGACCGTCTTATTCGCGTGCACCGGGTCGAGAAAGTGAATGTGCGTGCCCGGCAGCCCCGCGGGATGCTTGCCGAAGAATTCGGCGGTTACGAAAGCGTCGCCGGCGGGCGCCGACAGCGCGGCGCCGCGCTTCTTACACAGGAACACTCGCGTTCCACGCAGGCGTGCCAGCAGCTTCAGGCCGTCATGGAAATCGTTCAGGCGATCGGCGAGCACGACGTCAGGATCCGCCGCGAGTGGATTCGTATCGATCGCCGTCACGAAGATCGAGTGCGGCGCGCTGTCCGGGGACGGCACGTGGCTGTATGGCCGCGTTCGGAACGACGTCCACAGGCCCGATGCGGTCAGATTCTGCTGGACGAGATCGGGATCGAGCGTGTCGAGTTCGTCGCGGGGAAAGCGCGCGAAGT
>JBLYYV010000168.1:0-13633 GCA_048550095.1 Gammaproteobacteria bacterium | reverse complement strand
CAATTACCGCGGCATAGAATCGATCGTCGATCACATCATGCTGGGCTATATCGTATTCGGTATCGTGCTCTTAGTCGCACTCGCGGTGGGGTCTCGCTTCACCGATATCGAAGCCAGCGAGGAATCACCCGGAAAAATGGGGTCTTCATCGCTTGGGAGTCTTCCCGTTTGGTATGCAGTTCTGGCAAGCGGCGTGATCTTAACGATCGGCCTGTCGATCTCGCCAGCTGTCAATGCCATTCACATGCGGATGCAAAACTACCCAATGCCTCCGCCAATACAGCTGCCGGCGGCGCGTGCGAGCTGGGTCGGTCCGTTGGCTGCGCGTCCGGATTGGGCGCCACGTTTCAATGGTTACGAAGAACAGCGCCTGGGTCGATACTCGCGCGGTTCTGCGGTCGTCGATGTCGGGATGGTTTCCTACTGGCAGCAGATGCAGGGTGCCGAGTTGATCAACTCGTCAAACCGGCTGTTCGATGTCGAGCGTTGGACACAGCTGCGCGTTTTGCAGGGTGCGCTCGAATTGCCGGCTGGCGACACGCTCGAATACCGGGAATTCGAGTTGCAAGACGCCTACGGAGACAGGCGCGTGGTTCGCTACTGGTACGTCATCGACGGTGAGCCCCGGATTCAGCCGCTGAGGATCAAGCTGCAGGAACTCCTGAATTCACTGCTGGGTCGCCCGACATCGGCAAACCTGGTCGCGGTCAGCGCGCCCTTCGTCGAGGATCCCGGTCCCGCGCGTCAATCGCTCGATGCTTTCGTCCGGGATGTTTATGCGAATTAGGATCCTTTAGAATAGCCCCGCGCGTAACCGCGGCCCGACGGAGAGGTGGCAGAGTGGTCGAATGCGGCGGTCTTGAAAACCGTTGACGGGTTAAACCGTCCGGGGGTTCGAATCCCTCCCTCTCCGCCACTATTTCTCGAATCAATCCCTCCGATACAGGATCCCGCGCCGGACCATCGCCTTTTCGATTTCGACGGCGACCAGCACCACCAGCGGCAACGCCAGGCACAGGGCGAGTTCGTCGGCGGCGAGTGGGGCGGTGTTGAAGATTCCCTGGAACATCGGCACGTAGATGACGGCCATCTGCAGCAGCACGGTCAGCGCGATGGCTGCCAACAGCGCGCGGTTGCTCAAGAGCCCCAGCGACAAGATCGATTCGCGTTCCGAGCGTATAGCGAGTACGTGCATCAGTTGCGAGAACGTCAGGACCGTGAAGACAACGGTCTGCCAATTGTCCGAACCGCCGTTGTAAGCCCAGGCTTGTCCGAAGATCGACAGCGCGCCGATCAGCAGGCCCACCCAGACGATGTGTTGCCACATGCCGTTGGAGAAGACGCTTTCTCCCGGTGGCCGCGGCGGGCGGCTCATCAGGTTCTTTTCCGCAGGCTCCGTCGCCAGCGCCAGGCCCGGCAGACCATCCGTAACCAGGTTGATCCAGAGAATATGAATAGGCAGCAGCGGTATCGGCAAACCGAGCAGCGGCGCCATGAACATGACCCAGATTTCACCGGAGTTGCTGGTCATCGTGTACTTGATGAACTTGAGGATGTTGTCGAATATCCGGCGCCCCTCGCGGACGGCTCGGACGATCGTGGCGAAGTTGTCGTCCAGCAGCACCATCTCGGACGCTTGGCGGGCGACGTCGGTGCCCTTGCGGCCCATCGCGATCCCGATGTCAGCCTTTTTCAGTGCCGGCGCGTCGTTCACGCCGTCGCCGGTCATCGCGACGAATTCTCCCTGCGACTGCAGCGCTTCCACGATGCGAATCTTCTGCGCGGGGCTCACGCGCGCATAGACGCGGGTTTTCTCGACGCGCTTGCGAAGCTCGCCGGGCGGAATGTCACCCAGCTCGACGCCGGACATGACGCTGTCGCTCGCGTCAGCGATTCCCACCCGCCGCGCGATCGCCAGGGCCGTGCCCGGGTGATCGCCCGTAATCATGACGGGCGCGATGCCGGCGGAACGGCAGGCCGCGACGGCCTGCGATGCTTCATCGCGAGGCGGATCGATCAGTGCGATCAGGGCAAGCAGTTGCAGTTCGTGATCGGCATCGTCCGCGTCGCCGGCGAGTTCCTTCGCGGCCACCGCCAGCACGCGGTAACCCTCGCTCGCGAGTGTTTCGGCATTGGCGAGCACGGCATCAGGTTCCAGCAATGTCGCGCCGACGCCCCAGGCGATGCAGTCGGGCACGACCGCCTCCGGCGCGCCCTTGACGAAGGCGACCGACCCGCCGGGTCGCGCGTGTACGGTCGTCATCCTTTGGGTCTCGCTTTCGAACGGCACTTCTCGCAAGCGCGGATAGTCATCGATCAGTTCAGACTTGTGACAACCATTCGTCGCCGCGAACTCGAACAAGGCGATTTCCGTCGGGTCGCCCACCGGGGCGGCATCGTCGTCCTGCTGAACGTCGTTGCTCAGAGCGAGGGCAGGGCCGAGCCAACCTGATCGCCCGGCGGGGTCGGGATCGATCGACTCGCTACGCTGATCACCGATTTGCGCGAACTCGGCGCGCATCCGGTTCTGCGTCAATGTGCCGGTCTTGTCCGCGCAGATGTAAGTGACCGAGCCGAGCGTTTCGACCGCGGGCAGGCGCCGGATCAGCGCATGGTTGCGGCTCATCTTGCGCGCGCCCAGCGCGAGAGAAATCGTGACGACCGCGGGCAGCGCTTCGGGAATCGCGGCGACCGCGAGGCTGACAGCCGTCAGGAACATCAATATGAGCGGTTCGCCACGCAGCAGGCCCACGCCGAATATGACGGCGCAAATGGCCAGCACCGCGAGCGCGAGGCGCCGTCCGAAACGCGCCAGGCGCTGTTGTAACGGCGTCTTGATGGTTTCCGCGCCGCGCAGTAATGCGGCGATGTGCCCGAGCTCGGTTTCGAGCCCGGTGGCAATAACGACACCCGTGCCGCGGCCGCGCGTAATCAGCGTGCCCTTGAACGCGAGATTCCGTCGGTCTCCCGGCGCCAGTTCAGCCTCGGTCAGCGTCTCCATATTTTTGTCGACGACGTGAGACTCGCCCGTTAACGCGGATTCGTCGGCGGCGAGTTGTTCCGCTTCGATCAGGCGCAGGTCTGCCGGCACGCCGTTGCCTGCTTCCAGCAACACGATATCGCCCGGCACAAGGTGAACGGCGGTTACGACGCATATCTTGTTATCGCGGCGAACCGTCGCGTGTGGGGCCGCCAGTTCGCGGAGCGCCTCGAGCGCCCGCTCGGCCCGGTACTCCTGCACCACGCCGACGACGGCGTTCAACAGAACGATGACCAGGATGGCGATGGCATCCTGAGGTTCGCCGACGACGCCCGAGACCACGGCGGCGGCGAGCAGCACCAGGATCATGAAATCGCGGAACTGGCCGATGAGCATGCCGAGCAGGCTCCGGCGGCGCCCCTGCGGAATCTCATTGGGGCCGGTCGTCACGAGGCGCGCGGCAGCCTCAGACGCACTCAGGCCATGGCCCGCATCCGTTTCGAGGTTGCAGATCGCCTCGTCCGCGGCGAGTGTATGCCACGGTGCGGGCCCGGATCCGTGCCCGGGTTTTTGCTGTTCGATTGACACGCTTCGCACAGTAGCAGTGCCGTACGGCTCGTCTCAATCAGGCGATACCGAAGTTGGATTACGATCGGCTGCAGGCCCGATGTTGCCTGCAGTATTCTGCCGGAGTGGTTCAACGAGGTCGCGACGACCGATCTGACGTTCTGCCTGAACCGCTCATTCTGAGTTCCATTGGACGGGCTAGATCGCCAAGTCATTCCACTAGCGTTATCCTACTGACCCGTGAAGAGCCCGGGTGGCGAAATTGGTAGACGCAAGGGACTTAAAATCCCTCGGAGGAAACTCCGTGCCGGTTCGATTCCGGCCCCGGGCACCATCGCGCTCCTGTTGCTGAGTCTGTTCTTTGCGCCGACGTCGCGACCGGCCCAGATTTCCGGCGTCACGCCGCCACTGCCGCCCGGCGTCGAGCGCCGCTTCGAGGTCTTCTTCGGCAACGACTCAGTCGCCATCGGCAAGTATCCCGACGACTATCGCACGCAGCAGTTCGCCGTGATCCTGAATTTCTTCGAACGCTGGAACGCGATTATCGATCACAGCATCCTGACGCTCGACGAACCGGCGTTCGGCGATCCCGAGCGCATCGACCAGCTCAGCGGCTCGATCGGCTACCTGCTGTCGCGCCGTGAACGCAAGGATTACTCGCAGGAGCTGGAGATCGGTGCGGGTTTTCGCATCTACGGCGAACACGCCGGCGCGCGCATCCAGAACGGTTTCCACAAGCTGATCGACGACCCGGTGTTGACGATGCCGTACGTAGACGACGAGCGCACCGACGGAACGGCGTGGCTCAGGTTCAATCGTGACGGCATCCTGATTCGAGATTTTCGGTTGCCCGCACTCGGCACCGGCTGGGACTTTGGATACTGGGGGCGCGCGACGACGCTTGTGACGACCGACGGCCAGTGGGATGGCAACATCGGCGCGCTGGCGGTCGTATCAAAGCGCTGGTTCCAGTTATGGCTGGGCACGCAGGGTGACTGGCGCCAGGGCTACGACCGCGACAATGTCACGCGCGAGACTGCCGCGTACGAAGAAGCCGTGACGCTGGTCGCGGGTATGCGGCTCGGCCCGTTCCGCATCGAGACGGAACGTGAGCTGGACGGGGATTCTATCTACGGTCACGCGAGCCTGGTGTCGTCCGGCGAGCCGCTGAAAATCTTTTCGCGTGGCGACAACCGCTGGGGCGTCGAAGCGGGCCTGACGATGCCCGACGTTTACGCGACGCTGCAGGGTCGCTGGGCAAACTGCACGGCGCTGGGCTGCTCCGGTTTCTGGCAACGCGCGCTGGTGCTCGGGTTCATGTATGGCAAGCCCCAGCTCGGCAGTGACGTCACGCGCTACGTAGAGACCTGGCAGATCGGTGCCGCGTTCGAATTCGAACGCGCACCGTTCGAAAGGTGGTCGTGGCTGACCGGATACGGATCTCTTGGCGCGGGTTGGCGTTCGGAGCGGATCGACCAGGAGAAGGGGCCGCTCGCCGGCACGCGTTCCGACCCGGTCAACCGCTTCGGCCTGACCGGCGAGCTCGGTCTTCGCTATGGCACCTCCGCCGGCGGGCAACACTGGACACTCGCGATGTATACCGCGGTCGGCGGATGGCTGCCATCGTCGGATGGTGAGACCCGCGTCGGCGATGATGTGCTGACGCTGCAGGAGCCGCAGCTGGTCATTCGCGCCGGGCTGCTGGCGCGGTTCTACTGATCGTCGCCGCGGACGAACACTGCGATATCGTCGCCGCGTATCTCCCATTTGGTCGAATCGCGCCGCTGATTCGGGCCGAACGAATATAGATAGGTCATGCGCTCGTGGTTGCCGGTCGCGCAGTTGTCGCGAATCCAGTAGGCGTAGTTCCACGGGTCGAGCAGGTAGGTCGCGCGTTGCTCCGGCAACCCCTGCGCCGCGAGCGTCGCGAACTCGCCGCTGTACAGGCTCCGCTGCTGGTATTGTTCCGCGAACGTGTAGAGACGCTTGTGCACGCCGCAGCGATTGCGAACGCGGCCGGACGTGAAGTCTCGTTTGAGTGCCAGCAATTCGACATGGGCCGCGGTCACGTTGGCGGGGTCGCGGTCACGCTGGAGATACGTCGCGGTGGAGCTGGCGACACCGAGTGCCACGATCAGCAGCGATGACAACGCGACGGCGCGCAACCGGTTTTGCGTCGATTCGGATTCCCCATGGCGCGGGATCGCCAGCGCCGAAAACAGGAAGCACAGTCCGAGCATCAGTTCGATCCACTCGCCCGTGAACTTCAGCGGGTAGGTCACCTGAATGATGCCGGTGATCAGAAACGCCGGGCTCAGCGTCGCCGGCGGCGATACGATGCCGGCACTGCCGAGCAGTCGTGACAGTGGCGGTATCAGCAGCAGCAGGGGCAGGGCCACGCCATAACCGAATATCACGAGTTTCACCGCGAGCTTGCGCAGGTCCGTATCGACGACGTTGTGCAGGTTCAGTTCCTGCTGAAAGTTGCTCTCCAGGAAATACTCGGGAGGGCGGTATCCGAAAATGCGCTGGCCCCATGAGATCTCCTCGAACGCGACGAACAGGCAGAACGCGGCGAGTCCCAGCGTGAACCAATCATCGAAAAGCGAAAAGCCATCATCGAATGCGCGACGCAGGTAAACGAGGCCTGCGACGAAGAAAGCCCAGAAGCTCATCCATTCCAGGTATTCGTCTTCCTGCACCGTCAGGTAATACAGGTCGCGGTCGAACGATTGAATCGCCCAGGCGTAGACAGCAACAGCGACAACCAGGAGATTCGCGAGGATCGCGCTGCGCATATCGATCGGTCGGTCGGTCATCATTCGTGCGCGTCGTTCGTTCGTTGTCGCTGAGGGCCGGTTAGTGCGATGATTTCGATACTAGCAGATGCTTTTGTGCTCACCTGGTATGCCTGATCCGGTCACCTCATTGCCGATATCCGTCGTCATCATCGCGCGCGATGCCGAAGCGACGATCGGCGCGACGCTCGAGTCGCTGCGTGGCTTCGACGAAGTCGTCGTCTACGACAATGGTTCACAGGATCGCACGATCGAAATCGCATGGGGCTATGACAACGCCAGCGTGCACGTGGGCGATTTCATGGGCTTCGGCCCGACGAAAAATCATGCAGCGAGCCTTGCGAAGCACGACTGGATACTGTCGGTTGACAGCGATGAGCGGGTGAGTCCGGAGTTACTGGGTGCGATCATGGATGCCGATCGCACGGATACATCCGTCGCGTACGCGGTTCTGCGGGTCAACTACCTGCGCGGGAAGCCGGTGCGTCATTCGGGCTGGGGCGGTGACTGGCTGGTGCGGCTGTACAACCGTGGCGGAACGCAGGTCAGCGATGCGGCCGTGCACGAAGTTGTCGAGGCACCGACCGGCGGTCGGATCGAAAGGCTCAGGGGCGAACTGTCACACGATGCCGTCCGTGAGCTGAGCCAGTTCCTCGTCAAGATCGATCGGTATTCGGAGCTGTTTCGCAACGATTCTCCGCGCGTGCTCGCGGTGCCCCTGGTCTTTCTGCGCAGTGTCTGGACGTTCATCCGTGTCTACGTATTTCAGCTGGGTTTCCTGGATGGCTGGCGCGGCCTCGTCATCGCCGTCGGCGATGCGAACGGCGTGTTCTTCAAATATATGAAGTCGTACGCGGACGCGAACGACTGATTTCTCAGGCGTTTTCGCCCGCCAGTTCCTCGTATAAGCGCACGTGCGCCTGCACCCCCTGGTCGACGCCGAAATGCTCGGCGAGGCGCGCGCGTGCCGCAGCGCCCATCGATCGAGCCTTCGCGGGATCGCCCGCCAGCTTTTGCAGCGCCTCTGCCAGGCCTTTCGGGTCATTGGGTTCGACGACGTAACCACATGTGCCGTCCGCGATCAGTTCGGGGCTTCCGCCGGTCCGCGTGACGACGACCGGCAGGCCGAGTGCCATGGCCTCGATGACGGTCTTCGGCAGGCCTTCGCGCTTCGTCGCCGGCAGCACGCCGCCGTCGCAGGCGGCCACCAGCGGCAGGACCTCGTCGCGGTAGCCGATGGGATGAAAGTGATCGGGAAGCGGGCTCGCGTCGATGAGTCGCCTGATCTCGTCGCTGGTCATGCCGCCGCCAACGAGCAGAAAGTGCAGCTTCGTGTCGGACGGCAGGAAGCGGGCCGACTCGATGAGTACCGGCACGCCCTTGCGCGGTCGGTTGTTCGCGACGCACGCGACGGCGAATGCATCGTCCGGCACGCCGAGCGGCCGCAGGTCATCCGGCGCTATGCCGTCATACCAGGCGAGGTCGTGACCCTTGTAGATCGTTACGACCTTTTCCGGGCTCACGCCGTTCGCGATCAGGTCCTTGCGCACCGCATCGGCGACGCAGGTGATCTTCGCGACGCGCGGATTCAGGTGCGTCAGGTAGCAGGTCGGATCGTGGCGCTTGATGTTGCCGGTCTGCCCGCGATATGTCACCACCTTGACGGGCAGGCCGAGCGAAGCCGCGATCCCGTTCACGATGGCCTTGTTGTTGAACATGTGCATGACCTGGTGGTGGCCTGCTTTCAATGTCGCGCGGATTCGTTTGATCGCAGCCCCGTCGAACTTGCGCCTGATGTTCAGGTCGACGACGTTGATGCCGATGCTGCGCATCTCGTCGGCCCATTGCGAGTCCGGTTCGGTCATCACTGTCATATCGATGCCGGCTTTCTGCAGGCCGATGAACCAGGCGGCCTCGGGACGCACGTTCGTGATCGACGCCGCCTGCGACGTGATGCACATGACCCGCAGCGGTTCCCGTCGTTTATCGTTGGCTTCGGAATGCATCGGTTCGTCGGATGTCTCGCCCGCAGATTACGGGCGTGCAGTCTAGCAGAAGGGCGCGCCTGGATTGGCAGTCAGCCCGGCTGAAAAACCTATAAGATTAGGCCTTCCACGCGTCAACGGCGGGCATATGATCGAACTCTACTATTGGCCGACACCGAATGGTTGGAAGGTGTCCATCATGCTGGAGGAGTGCGGTCTCGACTATGAGGTCAAGCCGGTACACATCGGCAAGGGCGATCAGTTCAAACCCGAGTTTCTCGCAATCAGTCCGAACAACCGGATGCCGGCGATCGTCGATACCGATACGCCCGACGGCCCGGTGTCCGTCTTCGAGTCCGGCGCGATTCTCATCTATCTCGCCGAGAAGTCCGGCCGGTTCATGCCGACCGACACCCCGGCGCGATTCGAGACGTTGCAGTGGCTGTTCTGGCAGATGGGTGGGCTTGGACCGATGGCCGGGCAGCTCAGCCACTTCCTGAACTACGCGCAGACACGCATCGATTATGCCGTCGATCGCTACGCCAGCGAATACAATCGCCTGCTGGGCGTGCTCGACCGACGCCTCGCCGACCGTGACTACGTGGCCGGTGACTACTCGATCGCCGATATGGCCTCGTGGCCATGGGTGCGTTCCAGCGATCGCTTCGGTCAGCCGCTGGACGAGTTCCCGAATGTCGAGCGCTGGTTCGACGGCATTGCGGCGCGCCCAGCCGTGCAGCGAGGCATCGCCATCGGCAAGGACTGGTGGACGTCCGGCGACGTCGACGAGGAGAGCCGCAAGAACCTGTTCGGTCAGACAGCCAGCGCGGTCGCGGAACTCGCGTCCAAGGCCGACGACGCGGGCGACTGAACCGCGTTACGCGGAGAGTCATCGATGCAGGCGGCGCGCCAGACAACCCGGCACGTATTCATGGTGCGGCCTCGCGCGTTCGGCCCGAACGCACAGACAGCGGCTTCCAACGCGTTTCAACAACCCGCCGATCGGCCGGCGGGCGAAATTCACGAACGGGCGCTACGGGAATTCGGCGCGATGACGGCAACGCTGCGGGATGCCGGCATTGCAGCGATCGTTTTCGAGGACACCGACGAGCCCGTCACGCCCGATGCGATCTTTCCGAACAACTGGATATCGTGTCACGCGGACGGGCGCGTGTTTCTGTACCCGATGGAGGCGCAAGCTCGGCGGCGAGAGCGGCGGCTCGATATCGTCGAGGCGCTATCCACGGAGCATGGCTTCCATGTCAGCGAGATCGTCGATCTGTCATTTTTGGAAGATGGCGGCTTATATCTCGAGGGCACCGGCAGCATGGTGCTCGATCGCGTGAATCATGTCATTTATGCCGCGTTGTCGAGCAGGACACACATGGATGCGCTCGCCGAATTCGCGCAACGAGCGGATTACGAGATTGCCGCGTTCGAAGCGGTTGACGAGCGAAGCAGGCCCGTCTACCACACCAACGTCATGATGGCGCTCGGAGAAAAGTTTGGCGTGATCTGCGCCGAGTCGATTGCCGATATCGGCAAACGCTCGGACGTCGTCGCTAAGCTCAATTCATCCGGCCGGGCGGTCGTCGAGATCACGCTCGAACAGATGCGCGGCTTCGTCGGTAATATGCTGGAACTCGAAAGCGCGGCCGGTGAGCCCGTCGTGGTGCTGTCGCGGAATGCGTACGATTCGCTGACGGCCGCGCAGCTTCGCTCGATCTCCGCTTGCGCACGCCTGCTGCCGATCGACGTCGGCACGATCGAACGTTTCGGCGGCGGCAGCGTCCGCTGCATGCTGGCGGAGATCTTCCTGCCCGAGGGCGATGCGTGAGCAGTCACATGACGACGGCGGACAAGCCGCGAATCCTGATGTGTCCACCGGACCACTTTTCGGTCGACTACGTCATCAATCCCTGGATGGCCGGGAACGAGGGCGCGCTGGATCAGGGCCGCGTGCGCGTCCAATGGGACGGGCTGCGCGACGCGCTGAGTGAAGTCGCCGATATTCACCTGCTGGCGCCGCAGCCCGAGCTGCCCGACCTCGTGTTCACGGCCAATGCCGGATTCGTCGCGGGCAACCGCGTCGTGCCGAGCCATTTCATGCCTCACGAGCGCCGTCCGGAAGAACCATACCTGAAGGGCTGGTTTCGGGAGCGCGGGTTCGATGTGAAGGTGTTGCCGGACAACGTCGGCTTCGAAGGTGCCGGCGACTGCCTGATCGATCGCGCCGGTCCATGGCTGTGGACGGGTTACGGCTTTCGCACCGAGATCGAGGCGCATGCGTATCTCGCCGATTGGTTCGACCGCGAGGTTGTGTCGATCCGGCTGACCGATTCGCGCTTCTATCACATCGATACGTGCCTGTGCCCTTTGACCGGGGGCTATTTGCTGTATTTTCCGGACGCGTTCGACGATGATTCGATCGCGGCGATCGAGGCTCGTGTGCCGGCCGACAAGCGACTGCAGGTGTCGGCCGAAGATGCCGCGCAATTCGCGTGCAACGCGGTCAACGTCGACGAGCACGTTTTTGCGCATAAGTTCTCGCCCGCGCTGCGGCAGCAACTGGCGAGCGCGGGATTTAAAATTCACGAGACCGCACTGTCGGAGTTTCTGAAGGCGGGCGGCTCGGCGAAGTGCCTGACGTTGAAATTGACGGAACCAGGGACAGGTTAGGGAATGACGACGAATATCGAGGAAGCGGGAATCGTCTACGACGTGCGTCCGGCCGACCCCGGCGCGCATGTCTTCGACGTGACGTGCCGCGTCGGGCAGCCGGATGCCGGTGGTCAGGAGTTCTCGTTGCCGGCATGGATACCGGGCAGTTACATGATTCGTGATTACGCGCGTCACGTCATGACGGTTTCCGCGGAATGCGACGGCGAAGAGGTCGCGCTGCGCAAGCTCGACAAGTCTACGTGGCATGCGGCTGAGTGTGACGGCCCGCTGCTGATTCGCGCCAGGATCTATGCGTATGACATCTCGGTTCGTGGCGCGTACCTCGATTTCGACCATGGATTCTTCAACGGCGTATGCCTGTTCTTCCTGGTCCATGGCAAGGAGCACGAGCGTTGCGTCGTGCACCTCGGGCCCCCCGACGCGATCACCGGTGCGGGCGGGGGTGCCGCTGACTGGACGGTCGCTACGAGCATGGATCGTCTGACGGGCGAACGCGACGATTTCGGCGCGTTCGTCGCGATGGGCTACGATGAACTGATCGATCACCCGGTGCTGATGGGTAGCCTCGATAGCGTGCGTTTCGAGCTCGCCGGTGCCGAGCACCAGGTGGCCCTGGTCGGGCGGCACGATGCGGACATGGATCGTCTCCGCGAGGACATTCAGCTCGTGTGTTCGACGCATGTCGACATGTTCGGCGGCAAGCTGCCGCTCGATCGGTATGTGTTCCTCGTCACGGTGGTTAACCGAGGCTACGGTGGGCTCGAGCACTGCAACTCGTCGGCGCTGATCTGTGGTCGCGACGACCTGCCGAGCAAAGGGCAAACTTCCGTATCGACGCGTTATCGCCAATTCCTCGGTCTCGTCAGTCACGAGTACTTTCACCTGTGGAACGTCAAGCGCATTCGCCCGGCCGAGTTCGTGCCATACCCGCTGGATCGGGAGGCATACACACGGCAGTTGTGGGTGTTCGAGGGCATCACTTCTTACTACGACGATCTCGGCTTGCTGCGTTCCGGGCTCGTCGATGCCGACAGCTACCTGGATCTGCTCGGGCAGTCACTGACGGTGGTCTACCGCGCTGTGGGCCGCCGCCGACAGACGCTCGAGGAGTCGAGCTTCGACGCGTGGATCAAGTTCTACAAGCAGGACGAGAACTCTCCGAATGCGATCGTCAGTTATTACCGCAAGGGTGCGATGGTCGCCCTCGCGCTCGACCTCGAACTGCGCATGAAATCGGAAGGCACCTGCAGCCTGGACGAGGTCATGCGCGTGCTTTGGGAAAACTATGGCGCGGGTGGCATCCACGGTTTGCCGGAGGACGGATTCGAATTGCTCGCGGAAGAGGTGTCGGGCCTGCATCTCGGCGAATTCTTCAAGCAGAGTCTGCGCACGACGGTCGACCCGCCGGTCGGCATTCTGCTCGCCCAGTTCGGCGTGCGGCTGAACATGCGTGCGGCCGAGTCCGAGCTGGACCGGGGCGGCAAGCGCGGCCAGCGGGAAGAGCGACCGCGGCCGTGGCTCGGCTTGCGCACCCGCGACGTCGACAACACGGTCAGGATTGCGCACGTGTTGCACGATAGTGCCGCCGCGCAGGCGGGCTTGTCCGCGAATGACGAGCTCGTCGCGCTGAACGAGATCCGCGTGACGACGGCCAATTGGAACGAGCTCGTGGATCGGCTCGAGATCGGGGCGACGGCCACGCTGTGTGTCTTCCGCCGCGACGAGTTGCGCCATGTCGATGTCGAGGTTGCGATGCCGCCGCGCGATACCTGTTACCTGACGCTCGAAGCAGATGTCGAGTCGGACGTCGCTGAGCGGCGCCAGGCCTGGCTCGGAGTCTGATCGTGCTCGAACTCGGCATCAAGGTTCTGATCAGCTACCTGCTCGGCTCGCTGAATGGCTCGCTGATCCTCGGCAAGTTCAAGGGCGTGGACATTCGCGCGTCCGGCAGCGGCAACGCGGGTGGCACGAACGCGTTGCGCACACAGGGCGCATTGTTCGCGTTCTTCGTCATGGTCATCGACGTCGGCAAAGGCTGGCTGCCGGTCGCACTGCTGCCGACGATGGCCATACCCGGCGTACCCATCGATCCCGACGTGTCCCGAACATGGTTGACGCTGGCCTGTGGTGCCGCGGTGATCGTTGGTCATTGCTACCCGGTCTGGTTTAACTTCGCGGGCGGCAAGGGCGCGGCAACGACGCTTGGCGTATTGATCGCGATCGCACCGGTTCTGCTGCTGCCGGCCGGTATTACGTTCGTGGCCGTGCTCGTACTGACGGGTTACGTCGGTTTGGCGACGATGAGTGCGGCCTTGGCGATGCCGCTCTGGGTAGCGGCGACCGATCTCGCCGATTCGCGGCCGCTGTTCGTGTTCCTGACCGCACTCGCGTTGTTCATTGTTTTTACGCATCGGTCCAACATCCAGCGCCTGCGCGAAGGCACCGAGAGTCGCTCGGAGCGCGTCATGCTGTTTCGTCGGCGAAAGGCGGAACGAGGCGATGCGAGTTGACCTGATCGAGTTGCTCGCGGACGGCGAACTCCATTCGGGCGCCGATCTCGCGCGCAGGTTGCAGTGTTCGCGGACGGCGATCTGGAAGCAACTGCAGCAGCTGGCATCGGT
>JBLYYV010000167.1:0-9865 GCA_048550095.1 Gammaproteobacteria bacterium | reverse complement strand
TGGGCTGACGATCACGACGCCAAAGCCGATTGTGCTGCTGGCCTGTGCGAGGGGCACGATCGACATGAACGCGTCGCGCGCACGCGCGTAGTTCTGCGCCCATATGGCGCGAAACCCGTAAGACTCGGCCAGCAGACCGAGTTCGGTGATCTCTGCTGGCGTCAGGTCGGCTTCGAGAATGATGTCCAGTTCCACGATGGTGTCTCCGCGTCTAGGTTTCGAATTTGTAGGTGTCGCCGTCTGCCACGATACGGCCAGCCGTTGGTGTTGCGAAATGAGTGCCGATGACCAGGACTGGCGCGTCGCTAAATTCCGCCAGGAAACGCTCGCGGGTTTTCAGCGCCTGGTCGCTGTCGAAGTCGAACGGGCTGCACCAGCGCGGACGGGCCACCTGGCAAGGGTGGTGAAGCAGGTCGCCCGTGACGATGGCATGCTCGTCATTTGAAGAGATTCTTACCGCGACATGGCCGGGTGAGTGACCGGGCGTCGAAACCAGGCTGACCTCATCGGTGATCGCATGACCGGGTTCGACGACGTCGGCCAGCCCGGCGGCGAAGATCGGCCGCACGGAGTCGCCGCAGAAATCGCCGAGCGGGGTGACGGGCGCTTTGTCCAGCCATTCCCAGTCCTTGCGACTAAACAGGTAACGAGCATTCGGAAACGTCGGTTGCCATTCGCCGTCATGAAGCATCGTATTCCAGCCGACGTGGTCGGGGTGCAGGTGGGTGCAGGCGACGAAATCCACTGATTCGCGCGGGAAATCCGCTGCGGCGATGTCGTCGAGAAATGCCCCTTGGCGCTCATGCCAGTCGGGTACGGCGCGCGGTTTGTCGTTGCCGAGGCAGGTGTCGATGACGATTTTTTTGCCGCCGCTCTCGACCAGTAACGAGAAAATGCTGGAGATCAGATTGCCGTCAGCATCGATGAAATACGGTTGCAACCAGCGGATCGGGAGTACGTTCTCCGGGCGCGCATCCGGCAGCATGATCGCCGCAGTCATGGACTTGTCTTCGGTCTCGATAATGCGGGTGATACTTACCGCGCCGATTTGCCACCGTTGCATTGGGTAGAGCTCTTTCGTCTTTTTATCGTGCTCCGTAGCATAGACGAATGGCGTGACCCGAACCATGGCGGTGTCGCGTTACACTAGCGTCGGGACGGAAAAAAGGACGCCCATGGCGGCATTCGACGACATCAAGACGACTTTGACGCGACTCGAGAAGCGGGGGCTGTATCGACGGCGCCGCGTCGTCGAGAGCGCGTTGTCGCGCACGGTCGTCGTTGACGGGCGAGAGATGCTGAATTTCTGTAGCAACGATTATCTCGGTCTGGCCAACGACCCACGCGTCGCACGGGCATTCTCGGCCGGCGTCGACCGCTGGGGCGCCGGGGCGGGCGCGTCACATCTCGTCTGCGGGCATACGTCCGCACATCACGAACTGGAGGAGGCGCTGGCCGAGTTCACCGGGCGCGAACGCGCGTTGCTGTTCTCGAGCGGGTATGGCGCGAACGTGGGTACGATCAATGCGCTCGTAGGCCCCAATGATGCCGTCTTCGAGGATCGGCTCAATCACGCCTCGCTGCTGGATGGCGGCTGGATCAGCCGTGCGAATTTCAACTGGTACGCGCACTGTGATGCGCGCGATCTGGAATCGCAGGTGCGATCGACGGAGGGCGGGGCGGGGCGAAAGCTGATCGTCAGTGACGGCACATTCAGCATGGATGGGGATGTGTGTCCGATCGAGGAACTCGTGTCGGTTGCGCGTGGCGCCGACGCGTGGCTGATGATCGATGACGCGCATGGCATCGGCGTGCAGGGTGCTGACGGTGTGGGCCTCGTCGATCCGGCGCGCTTCGACACGTCGCATGTCCCGGTCCTGATGGCGACGTTGGGCAAGGCGTTCGGAACTTTCGGCGCATTCGTCGCCGGTGACGAGTCGCTGATCGAATACCTGGTGCAGCGCGCGCGCAACTACATTTATACGACCGCGCTGCCGTCGGCCGTGGCCGTCGCGACGCTCGCGAGCCTGGACATTGTTCGGACAGAGGCATGGCGTCGAACTCACCTCGCCGAACTGATCACGCGCTTCCGCGCCGGTGCCGGTCAGCTGGGTCTGGAACTGATGCCGTCAGAGACGCCGATCCAGCCGATCGTGATCGGCGATTCCGGTCGCGCCATGGTGGCCAGCGCGGCCCTGGAGGAACGGGGCATTCTGATCACCGCGATTCGACCGCCGACCGTACCGCGGGGAACGGCCCGGCTGCGCGTGACGCTGACCGCGGCGCACGCCCCCGAAGATATCGATCACCTGCTCGATGCGCTCGCCGCGGTCATCGATACGGGAGCGGATGAGTGATGGGCTGGAGCGGCGACCAGTCATACTTCATCACCGGCACCGACACGGACGTCGGCAAGACGGTCGTCGCGGTCGGGTTGCTGGACGCCGCGCGACGCGCAGGATTGCGCAGCATCGGGCTGAAACCGGTCGCGGCGGGCCGCGACGGCGAGCGCGATGGTGTGCCCTGCAATGCCGACGCGCTGGCGTTGCTCGACGCCGCGACGGTCAAGCTGGACTATGCCGCGGTGAATCCCGTGTTGTTGGAGCGACCGATGGCGCCGCACCTGGCGGCGGAAATCGACGGAGTTCGCATCGAAGCGACCGAACTCGCGCAGCAGTGCCGGGCGGCGGTCGCGCAACCGGTCGACATCGTCGTCGTCGAGGGCGCTGGCGGGTGGCTCGTGCCGCTGAATCAGCGCGAGACGATGGCCGACCTGGTCGCGGAGCTCCGGATGCCGGTCGTCCTGGTCGTCGGCATGCGCCTCGGTTGCCTGAATCACGCGTTGCTGACCGCGGCAGATATTCGAGCTCGCGGGTTGACGCTCGCGGGGTGGGTTGCGAACTGCATCGATCCCGATATGGCCGGTCTGCAGGACAATATCGAGTCGTTGCGAGCGCGACTGGACGCGCCGTTGCTCGGCCGGGTCCGTCACCTCGGTCGCGGCGAAGATGCGGCGGCTGACCTCGACCTGAATCGATTGCTTCGACATGACTGATTTCGACCGAGCGCATATCTGGCATCCGTATACGTCGATGACGAATCCGTTGCCGACGTACGCGGCCGCATCGGCCGATGGCGTGCGCATTCGCCTGCAGGACGGGCGTGAGCTGATCGATGGGATGGCGTCGTGGTGGTGCGCCATTCACGGGTATAACGTTCCGGAACTGAATGACGCCGCGACCGGCCAGCTCGAACAGATGGCGCACGTCATGTTCGGCGGGTTGACGCACGAGCCGGCCCAACGCCTCGCCCGACAGTTAATCGATCTCACGCCGCCTTCGCTGCAGCATGTGTTCTTTGCCGACTCCGGATCCGTGGCTGTCGAAGTCGCCATCAAGATGGCAATTCAATACTGGTTTGCATGCGGGCAAACCGAAAAGAGTCGATTGCTGACGGTTCGGGGCGGCTACCATGGCGATACATTCGGGGCGATGGCGGTCTGCGATCCCGTTACGGGCATGCACGAGCGATTCCGATCGGTGCTGCCTCAGCATTTCTTCGCGGACCGACCCGGGAGTCGCTTCGGCGAGGGTTGCTCACCGAGTGCCATCGCGTCGGTCGAGTCGCTGCTGGCCTCTCACCACCAAAAGATTGCGGCCATCATCCTTGAGCCGGTCGTGCAGGGCGCGGGTGGCATGTGGTTTTATGCCGCAGATTACCTGTCCCGTATCGAGCGACTTTGTCGCGAGTACGACGTCTTGCTGATTGCAGACGAGATCGCGACGGGTTTCGGGCGGACGGGAAAGATGTTCGCGTGCGAGCATGCCGGTATCGAGCCCGACATATTGTGCGTGGGCAAAGCCCTGACCGGTGGTTACATGAGTCTCGCGGCGACGCTGGCAAACGAGCGAGTGGCGCAGGGCATTTCCGCCGACGGCGGCGTGCTGATGCACGGGCCGACCTTCATGGGCAATCCGCTGGCGACGGCCGTCGCGTCGCGCAGTGTCGACCTGTTATGCGAAGGTCCATGGCAGGAACGGGTAGGGGCAATCGAAAGCCAGTTACGTTCGGAGCTCGCGGCCTACGCCGACGATCCTCGCGTGAGCGACGTGAGGGTTCTCGGCGCGATCGGCGTTGTCGAAACGTGTGACCCGGTTGACGTCGCCGCCGCACAGGCACGCTTCGTCGACGCGGGTGTCTGGATCAGGCCGTTCGGCCGGCTCGTCTACGTGATGCCCCCATATACGATCGAGGCCGAGGACCTTACGCGGCTGACTGCCGCGATCGAACTTGCGTTGTGAGGCGCGGCGTCGATTATTCCCGGTAGACGTTACTCGTAGCGCAGCGCTTCGATCGGGTCGAGACGCGCGGCCTTGCGGGCCGGCCAGATGCCGAAGAACAGGCCGATCCCCGCGCTGAAGCCGAACGCGATCAGGATCGCGGTCGGCGATACGAACATCTGCCAGCCGATGACCTCCGTCATCAGCACCGAGATGCCCACGCCGATCAGCACGCCGACCGTGCCGCCGATCATGCACAACACCATCGCTTCGATCAGGAACTGCATCAGGATGTTGATACGCGTGGCGCCGAGCGCCTTGCGAATGCCGATCTCGCGCGTTCGTTCGGTGACCGTGACCAGCATGATGTTCATGATACCTATGCCGCCGACGATCAGGCTGATGCTGGCAATGCTCGCGAGCAGATAGGCGAAGACCTGCGTAGCGGCTTGGCGCACGTTGAAGAACTGCGCCGGGTCGCCGATCGAAAAATCATTCTTCGCGCCGGGCAGAATCTTGTGCTCGCGCCGCATGATCCTCTCGATGTCCACGATCGCGGCCTCGACGGACACGCCGCGGGCGACCTGCGCTCCGATGACTTCGAGGCTCTTGCTGCCGAACAGGCGGACCTGGGCGGTAGCCAGCGGTACCCAGACCTGCTCGTCGACGTTGCGCCAGCCCGTCGTGCCCTTCTCGGCGAAGATGCCGATGACCTCGAACGCGGTGCCGGCGATATAGATATCGCGACCGATCATTGCGTCCGGCGCAATCTCGAATTTCGCGGGAATACCATGACCGACGACGGCGACGCGGCGGCGTGCCGATTCATCGCTGTTGGTATACATCTCTCCGAGTTCGAGTTCGTAGCTGTTGACGCGCGCGAAGTTCGGCGTGGTTCCTACGATGCGCAGGTTGTGATTCTCGGTCGCCGTTTTGGTTTGCAACATCTGCGAGGTTTCCGGCACGACCTCGCTAAGGAGTCTCGCATCGTCGGCGAGGGCGTCGGCATCGTCCGTCGTCAGCGTCGTGCCCGAGCGTCCGACGCCGCTGTGCATTCGGCCGCCCGATCGAACCGTCAGCACGCTCGCGCCGAGCGCGTCGATTTGGGCGTCGATCGCGCGTTGCGCGCCGGTGCCGAGTGCGACCATCGTAATGACCGAAGCGACCCCGATGATGATGCCCAGCATCGTCAGGAAGCCGCGAAACAGGTTGGCGCGAATCGACTGCAGCGCGACCGCGAGCATTTCACCGAATAGCATCAGTTCTCCTTGCGAGCGCCTTTCTTGCTCTTGTCATCTTTCTTGTCATTGCCGCCACCCATACCGGGCATACTCATGAATTGCCGCATCTGCGCCTGGAAGCGCTTCTGTGCCATGACGAGGCCGGTGCTGGGCAACAGCAGAACCCGCTCATCCTCATCCAGCCCGGCAATGACCTCACTATAGTCGAGATCCGTCAGGCCCGTAATGACATTGACTGCGCGCGGGCCGCCGGGTTCCTCGACGAAGACCCAGTAACTGCTCTGGAAGCGGTAGCCGCTCTCGTCGGTCTCGGATTTGGCAGGTGCCTGCGGTTTGCTGTCCTTCAGCATCGCATTGACCTCCGCGGAGGACAGCCCGACGAGGTCGCTCGACACATTGACGTCTGATGCGGTTCGCAGGGCGATCGTCGGCACCGCGACAACGTCGCGCCGTTCGGCAATTCGAATCTCGACATCGGCGTTCATGCCGGGCCGCAGCAGACCATCCTGGTTGTCCAGCAGGATCAGCACCGAGAATGTCGTGACGGTCTGCTCCGCGATCGCCAGTGGCTCGATCTTTGCGACGACGCCTTCGAACGGCTGATTCGGGTAGGACGTGACGGTGACCGTGACCGGCAACCCCGGGCTAATCTTGCCGATGTCCGACTCATCGACCATCGCCTTGACCTGCACCGAACTGAGATTGGCCATCTGCAGCAGGATCGAACCGCCGCCGACGTCCATCGTGGGGGACGAGATGACCTGGCCTTTCTCGACGAGCTTTTCGATGATCGTTCCGGATATCGGCGCACGCACGTCGGTGTCATCCAGCGCGATACGCGCGTTCTCGACGGCAACTTCGGAACGGATTACGTCAGCTTTCGCGTTAGCAAACTCGAGTATCGTTTGATCGTAGTCGACTTCGTTGATCGTGCGCGATTCGAGCAGCGTCTTGGCGCGCGTGGATTGGGCTTCGGCGATGCCGCGGCGGGCAATCGCGGCCTCGAGTTCGGCCCGGGCCTGAGCGAGCTGGTTGCGCGGCGAACGCTTGTCGATCTGGACGAGCAGAGCACCCTGTTCGATGAAGTCACCGGTCTCCCCGTCGATTCTCAGGATCTCTCCCGACGCTTTCGACTTCACTTCGACCGTCAGTGATGGTTCGATGACGCCGGCTGCCTCCACGGCGACGATGACGTCGCGACGAATAACGGGGCCGCTGTCGTATAGCTTGATTTCTTCCTCTTGCGCGCAACCTGCTGCAGCGAGTGCTGCCAGCAGAGTGAGGAAAGCCTGGTAATTCCGCCGAGCGTTCATGATGCGCTCTCGCCGTCAGAGACGACTCTGCCGTCGAGCAGGCGAATGACGCGATCCGCGTGATTCGCGACGCTCGCGTCGTGCGTAACGAGCACTATCGTATTGCCGCTCGCATGTAGTTCTTCGAATAGATCCATGATTTCCCGTGCTGTATTTGAATCCAGGTTTCCGGTCGGTTCGTCCGCGAGCAGAATGCTCGGTGATGTAACCAGCGCACGCGCAATAGCGACGCGCTGACGTTGCCCGCCGGACAGTTCGCCGGGCCGATGATGCATGCGGTTGCCGAGTCCGACTTTTTCGAGCAGCTCGACCGCTTTTTCGTTGCGTTCTTTGCGGCTGATTCCGGCATAGATCAGCGGCATCTCGACGTTGTGTTGCGCCGAAGTCCGATTGAGCAGGTTAAATGTCTGAAACACGAACCCGATTTCCTCGTTGCGCACCTGTGCGAGTTCCCTGTCACCGAGGTTAGACACCATGCGTCCATTCAGTTCATACGTACCCGCATCGGGCGTGTCCAGGCAGCCGATGATATTCATCAGGGTCGACTTGCCGGAGCCCGAGGGTCCCATGATGGCGGCGTACTCGCCGCGGTCGATTTGCACATCGACGCCGCGCAGCGCATGCACGACTTCATCGCCCATTTGATAATGGCGGCCGAGATCGTGGGTGACGATCACCGCACCGGAATCGGGCGTCGATGTATGGGGCGCTGGCATGCCGAATAGGATAAAGGCTCAGCCGGCCGATTACAGTGCCGGTTTAATTAAAAAGTGTAACGAGTTGTAACAGTTAGAGATGTTTTCGCGTCCGCGCGCGCGGCAGATTCAGCCTCTCATCCATGTGTTGAAGCGCTCGGAGATGCTTAGCAGGCGCGGGGACAGCTGCTCGCGCTGCCATGCACCCGCCGCATACTTGTTCGCCTCGGCGAGTGTCGGGTAGATATGAATCGTGCCGAGGATCTTTTTGAGGCCGAAACCATTGCGCATGCCGCTGACGAACTCGGCGATCAGATCGCCGGCATGGGCGCCGACGATCGTGACGCCGAGGATCCGATCCTGACCGGCGGGCGTGATGACCTTGACGAAACCCCGGGCCTCGCCATCGGCGATGGCGCGGTCGAGGTCGTCGATCCCATAGCGAGTGACTTCAAAATCGAGTCCCTGGTCTTCGGCTTCCGCCTCCGTTATGCCGACGCGTGCGACTTCGGGGTCGGTGAAAACGGCCCAGGGCAGCGCCGAATAATCGACCCGAAACTTCCAGAAGCGCCCGAATAGCGCGTTCATCGCGCAGTACCAGCCCTGGTGTCCGGCAGCATGTGTCAGTTGGTAAGGCCCGGCGGCGTCGCCACATGCAAAGACGTTCGGCCAATTGGTCTGTAAGAAATCATTGACGGCGACGGTCCCATTACGATTCGTCTCGATGCCGAGTTTTTCCAGGCCAAGGTCTGCTGTCGCGGCGCGTCTCCCGGTCGCAACGAGAACGCTATCGAAAACGAGCTCGAGCGTGTCGACTTCCTCGCCATCGACCGGTTTGCAGACCAATGTCCGTTTGCCGCCGCGATCTTCGAAAGTCACTGCCCGGTGCGCCAGCAACACGCGGATGCCCTCGGCCGCAAAACTTTCCTCGAGCGCGGTGGACACTTCCGCATCTTCGCGGAACAGCAGTCGCGGCGCCATCTCGACGAGCGTGACCTCGCTGCCAAGTCGCCCGAACGCCTGCGCCAGTTCGCAGCCGATCGGCCCGCCGCCCAGCACGAGCAGGCGCTTCGGCAGGGCATCCAGTTCCCAGACGGTATCGGAGGTGAGCGGGTCAACAGAATCGATGCCTGGTATCGGCGGTATGAATGGCGAACCGCCGGTTGCAATAACGATGTTGCGCGTCGACAACGTCCGGTCGCCGACCCGCACGTGCCAGGGCGATTCGATGCGCGCTTCGCCCGCGACGCAGTCGACGCCCAGTGCCGAATAACGTTCGACCGAGTCGTGCGGTTCGATGGTATCGATGACGCGCCTGACGCGTGCCATGACCTTTTGAAAATCGACCGACACGTCGCCGGCAATCAGGCCGAATTCATCGGCGCGCTTCAGGTAGGACGCGATCTTGGCAGAGCGAATCAACGCCTTGCTTGGCACGCAACCCGTGTTCAGGCAGTCGCCACCCATGCGGTCGCGCTCGATCAGCGTCACCCGGGCCTTGGCCGCAGCGGCGACATACGAAGTGACAAGGCCCGCGGACCCCGCGCCGATCACGACCAGGTTCCGATCGAACCTGCGAGGTTTGTCGAAGTCTTTCATACGCTGCCTCGTCGATATGAGTTCGGTCAGTTTTTTTGCAATCAGCGGAAACAACCCGAGTAGCGCGAACGACCCGATAATCGCCGGCGACGCGATGTCGCCGGGGTCATCAATACGCCCTAGCTGTGTGCCGGCATTCACATAGACGATCGTCCCGGGGAGCATGCCGAGTTGGCTGACCCACGCGAACGTCGTCGCGCGAATGCGCGTCAGGCCCATCGCCAGGTTAATGGCGAAGAACGGAAAAATCGGGACGAGTCGTAAAGTGAACAGGTAGTAGGGGCCGTCTTTCCGGATGCCCTCGTTGATCCGCTCGACGGTGCCGGCGAAACGTCGTTCAACGCTTTGGCGAAACAGAAAGCGTGAGACCAGGAATGCCAGGGTTGCGCCGATCGTGCTGGCGAACGACACGACGATCGAGCCGGCCACGACCCCAAACAGGGCGCCGCCGAGCAGCGTCATGACCACGGCGCCAGGAATGCTGAGTGCGGTAATCAAGACGTAGGCTGAGAAATACGCGCCTATTGCCAAGGCGCGATTCTCGCTAACGAACCCCTCCAGCACCTGTCGTTGCGAACGTATGGCATCAAATGACAGGTATCGATCGAGTCCGAGGCCGAACCAGGCAACGATCAGCGCGACGACCAGGGCAAGCAGAAATAGCCGGTTACGATTCACCCGCGTCAGTCTACATTAGCAATCGTCTACACGCTGAAATATAGTCGCTCGGACGCACG
>JBLYYV010000166.1:0-4228 GCA_048550095.1 Gammaproteobacteria bacterium | reverse complement strand
TCGTCTCGGTGAGTTCGCGCACTGTCGCCAGCATCAACTCCTTCTTGGTCAGCACATCCAGGATCATCTCTTCGCTCAGGTCGCTGAACGGCTCCGGCAGCGGCGACGCCTTGCCGAGCGTGGCGATGGCGGTCTGCCGCCCCCGCACAACGTTGAGGTAGAGGCGCAGGCTGTCGATCTCGCTGAGCAGCTGCTGTTCTGTGGGCAGGAACTCATGCATCGGCGGATCCAGCAATCGGACCGTCACCGGGTCCGGCGACATCGTCGAAAACACCTCGATGAAGTCCGCCCGCTGGATCGGCAGCAGCCTGCCGAGCGCTGCCTCCCTGTCTTCCTGGTTGTTCGCCAGGATCATGTCGATCACGATCGGCAGGCGATCCTTGGCATTGAACATGCGTTCCGTGCGGCACAGACCGATTCCCATGGCGCCATATTCGCGCGCGACGCGCGCCGCATCCGGGGTATCGGCATTGGCCATGACCTTCAGATCGGCGGTCTCGTCGGCCCAGCTGAGCAATTCCTTGAGATCCGCCGAGAACTCCGGCTGGATCGTCGGAATGGCGCCCAGGAACACTTCACCGGTGCCGCCATCCAGCGTGATGATGTCGCCTTCGTGAATGATGTGGTGACCGACGTTCGCCAGCCGCTGATTGACGTCGACATTGATTCCCTCGGCGCCGGCGACGCAGGGCTTGCCCATGCCTCGCGCGACGACCGCCGCATGCGAGGTCTTGCCGCCGCGGCTCGTCAGAATACCTTTGGCGGCGAAGAAACCGTGGATGTCCTCCGGCCGCGTCTCTTCGCGCACCAGGATGACTTGTTCGCCCAGGTTGCCCATCTTTTCCGCAAGGTCCGCATCGAATACGCACTTGCCCGAAGCCGCTCCGGGCGACGCCGGCAATCCGAGCGCGACCGGTTTAGCCAGGCTATCGGGATCGAGGCGCGGATGGAGCAACTGCTCCAGTAACTCGGGGTCGATTCGCAGCAGCGCCTGCTCCTTCGTAATCAGTTCCTCGCCGAACATATCAACCGAGGTCTTGACCGTCGCTATGGCATTCATCTTGCCGTTGCGGGTTTGCAGGCAATACAGCGTGCCCTTCTCGATCGTGAACTCGTAGTCCTGCACTTCCTGGTAGTGCGACTCGAGCTTGTTGCGCAGTTCCACGAGTCGCGCGTACTGCTCCGGCATCTCGTCCTGCATTTCAACCAGCGGTTTCGGCGTGCGGATGCCGGCAACCACGTCCTCGCCCTGTGCGTTCGTCAGGTACTCGCCGAACATCTCATTCTCGCCGGTACCGGGGTTGCGCGTGAACCCGACGCCCGTCGCGCAGTCGTCGCCCATGTTGCCGAACACCATGGCCTGTACATTGACCGCGGTGCCGTTCGCCATGTCCGGCGTGATATTGAACTCGCGGCGATAGTCGACCGCGCGCTTACCCTTCCATGAACGGAACACCGCCTCGACCGCCAGCTGCAACTGCCGAATCACGTCCTGCGGAAAATCCTCACCGGTTTCGCGGCGCACCACCTCGAGGAACTTCTCGCTGATCTCCCGCAGATGAGACGTTTTCAGCCCGACGTCGGCCTTGACGCCGACGCGTTTCTTGACCGCCTCGAAATGCTCGTCGAACTTTTCGTCCGGGATGCCGAGGGCCACTTTGCCGAACAACTGGATGAACCGGCGGTAGGCGTCATAGGCGAAGCGCTCGTTGCCGGTCTGCTCGATCAGCCCGGTCAGCGTCTCGTCGTTCAGGCCCAGGTTCAGGATCGTGTCCATCATGCCCGGCATCGACAGCGCCGACCCGGAGCGCACGGAGACCAGCAGCGGATCGGATCCCGCACCGAAAGTTTTGCCGGAGGCCGACTCGAGCCTGCCGATCTGCTCTCTGACCGCGTCCATCAACCCGTCCGGAAGCTGGTCGCCATCCAGATAATCGAGGCAGGCCTCGGTCGAAATGACGAAGCCGGGTGGCACGTTGATCCCGATCTGGGTCATCTGGCACAGGTTCGCGCCCTTTCCGCCGAGAAGTTTCTTGTCATGGCCGTCGCCGTCGGCGAACGCGTAAACGTATTGTCTGTTCATGCTGCTGAAGTCATTCCGCTGGAAAAAACTGGGATGGACGCGCGGAGCCTATTGGAGAGATGTAGGCTCTCCACGCCAATACGGGCTTTCACCTATCGTGGTCGAGCCTTCCGTCGCGACGGGCAGCTATTGTAGAGAGAATCCGCGGCCGACCCAACTCAACCGAAATTCAGAATCTGTCGTCCGAGCAGGCGACCGAAGGTAATCGCCGGCGTCACCAGCATGCCATTCGTATACGCCTGGCCGGATGTGGCGCCGGCTCCGATGACCTCGCCGACGGCGTACAGATTCGGCACCGGGACCCGGTCGCCCGTCAGCACTTGCAGGTTGGTGTCTACGTCGAGGCCGGCGAACGAGATCAGCGTCCAGCCCTGCATCCGAATCGCATAGAACGGCGGTTTGGCGATCGGCAGCGGGCGATGCTCCAAACCGAGCGGATCCGGCTCGCCGGTCGAGCGGGCCTGGTTATAGGCCTCGACGGTCGCCCGCAACTCGCGCGGATTGACCCCGGCCCGCACGGCGAGTTCGCCGATGTTATCAGCCGAATAGAACATCGGTTGCCGGTTGCTGGCATCCCGAACCTGTTGCTGATCCCAGTCCGGTACGAGCGGCGGCGCCTTGTCGAGGATCTCGGCATCGAATATCGCCCAGTGCCGATGACCGGGTTGCTGTGCCAGCAGCTTCTCCATGTGATCGATGCTCGGCTCGTCCTCGCGGACGAAACGCTCGCCGTTCGAGTTCACCAGCAGTTCCCACGGCGCGCGCAAACTCGGATTCAATGGCGGAATCGCCGCGGGTGGCGACGGATAGTAGTCATTCGCGAGGATGGCGCCGAGCAGCGGTGCGTACTTGTCGCCACCGCGCAGCGTGCCGCCTGCAGACAGGCCGAGCGTGATGCCGATTCCCTGGCTGTTCGGATGAGCGACCTGGCAATACAACGGCACGCCGTGCAGTTCCTCGAACATATGTGGATTGGACGCACAACCGCCGGTTGCCAGCACCACGTTCCGCGCGCGCAGATCGAACCGCTGACCTTCGGCGTCGGTCGCGACGACGCCCGTTACCGCGCCGCTGCTATCGATGATCAGGTCTGCGGCGCTCGTATTGGTCAGGATACTCAAGCGACGCTCATCGACGGCTGTCTTTATCAAGGGTTCGAAAGCCTGAAAAATGGACCACCCGCCCTGCGGGCCCCACTGGTATCGGGCGATGCGGAAATGCTCGTGCCCCGAGCCGGTAACCGGATGCGTCGGCTCGACCGCGTAACCGTTGGCCGCGAGCCAGTTCAGGGCATCAGCGGCGTTATCGACGAACAGCCGGGTCAGCGCCGGATCCGACGTATGCTCGTTGATGCGCATGATGTCGTCGTAGTGCGCGTCGGGCGTATCTTCGATGCCCTTGGCATCCTGAAAAACCGTACCGGCGGCCGCGATCTGCCCCGTCGATCGGTCGAGCGTGCCGCCGAGCAGCGGCGCTTTCTCGATCACCAGCACCCGCGCACGTTCGGCGGCGAACAAGGCGGTCGGTATACCGGCGGTGCCACCGCCGATCACGATGAGGTCCCAGGTATCCTCGGCCAGTGCTGCACGCAGTGCGCCCGGCAGTGCGGCGGCCCCGAGCGCAATGCCGGTTGCGCCGATAAAGTGGCGGCGGGAAACCGGGAAGGCAGCAGCGTCGTCGATCATGCGTTGACCTCTCCGTCAGCGAGTGAACCTGGCAATGTTCAGGCCATATTAGACATGGAACCGGCGCCGAGCCAGCGAGCGCGTGGTCGCCTGCTACTGCAGTTGCGCCTCGAGCAGCCGCACGCGAATGATCAGACCACCCCCCTCGCGCGCAAGGGCCTCGATGCTCCCGTCGTGCAGTTCGAACACACGACGCGCGATCGCCAGGCCGAGCCCGCTGCTGGGTCCGCCTTCGGCGCTGCCGGGCGCGCGGGCGAAAGGTTCGAATATCTGCTCGAGGTAGCCAGCCGGCACACCCGGCCCGCGATCGCTGATTGTGACGCCAATGCCTTTGCGTCCGCGCCGGGCGGCGATTTCCACCTCGCTGCCGCGCGGTGCGAACCGAATCGCGTTTCGCAGCACGTTCTCGAAGCCCCGCTTGAGCAATTCAGGATCGCCGACCATCGTCAGCCCGGCATCG
>JBLYYV010000165.1:0-11828 GCA_048550095.1 Gammaproteobacteria bacterium | reverse complement strand
TCGATGTCCTCAATGATCGCCGCGAACTTGTCTTTCTGATTCAGAAAGACAAGGTCGGGCTGATCGTCCCGTACCATCTTGCGATGCGTCGGGATGACAACGACCTCGAGCCCATAGATCTGTTCGAACTCAAACGCCTCGGTGTCGGCCGTTCCCGTCATGCCGGACAACTTGTCGTACATGCGGAAGTAATTCTGGAACGTGATCGAGGCAACCGTCTGGTTCTCCTCCTTGATCGTCACGCCTTCCTTTGCCTCGACCGCCTGATGCAGGCCATCAGACCATCGGCGACCCGGCATCGTGCGCCCGGTAAATTCGTCGACGATTACGATCTCACCGTCGTTGATGACATATTCGACATCGCGCTTATAGAGATGGTGCGCGCGCAAGCCAGCCGTAAGATGATGCATCAGGCGAATATTTCCGGCGTCGTACAGGCTCTCGGATGGCCCGATCAGGCCCTCGCGTTCGAGCAGGCGCTCGACGTTCTCATGCCCCTCCTCGGTCAAAAAGGCCTGCTTGGTCTTCTCGTCGACGGTAAAATCGCCCGGCTCATCACTCTCCTCAGCCTGCCGTTGCAGCTTCGGAATCAGTTTGTTTACGCGCTTGTAAAGCTCAGAACTCTCGTTCGACGGCCCGGAAATGATCAGCGGCGTCCGCGCTTCGTCGATCAGGATCGAGTCGACCTCGTCCACGACAGCGAAACCGACGCCACGCTGCATCTGCTCATCTTTGGACTGTGCGAGGTTGTCGCGCAGATAGTCGAAGCCGTACTCGTTGTTCGTACCGTACGTGATATCTGACAGATACGCCGCGTGTTTTTCATCTCGCGGCTGCCCGCTCTTGATGACCCCTACTTTCATGCCGAGGAACTCGTAGATCGGGCGCATCCAATCCGCGTCGCGCTGGGCGAGGTAGTCGTTGACGGTCACGATATGCACCGACTTGCCGGTCAATGCGTTCAGATAGGCGGGCAGCGTCGCAACGAGCGTCTTGCCCTCGCCGGTGCGCATCTCTGCAATCTTGCCCTCGTGCAACACAATGCCGCCAATCAACTGTTCATCGAAGTGGCGGAGCCCCAGCGTCCGCTTGGACGCCTCGCGGACAGCGGCAAAAGCTTCCGGCAGCAGGCTGTCGAGCGCCGCGCCGTCCGTAAGGCGTTGGCGGTATTCAGCCGTTTTGCCGCGCAACTCCTCATCGGACAGGGCCTCGAGCTCGGCTTCCAGCGCCGACGTCTTTTTGACCAGTTTGCCGTAGCCCTTCAGCAGCCGCTGGTTACGACTGCCGAATACCGCTTTCATGAAATTTGCCAAACCAATACCTCTCCGGCCCCGGCCGCCCAATGCCCGGAACCGTACTAAAAACTGGGGTCGCGCCGCGAGGAATCAACCGCAACGCTCGCTCTTAAAACCAAAAACCCGCTGGACAGCGGGTATTGTAAGGGTATCGGCTGGAGTGGGGAACGGCCCCCGTCCATTAGCTGCTCTGGATAGGTTCAGCTCTTCTGCCGAATAAATTTGACCGGGTTAACCGGGCGCCCCTTGTAGCGGACCTCGAAATGCAGGTTCGGGCCCGTAGCGCGCCCCGTCGAGCCCATGAACGCAATCGTTTGGCCAGGCTGCACCTGCTGCCCCGGATAAACGAGATTTTTCTCGTTGTGCGCGTAGCGAGTGACATAGCCGTTGCCGTGATTGACCTCGACCAAATTTCCATACCCGGAACGCGGCCCCGAATACGTGACGACGCCCGCCCCGACTGCGATAACCTCGCTGCCGCGTTTGCCGGCGAAATCCACGCCGCGATGATTCGCGCCCTTGCCCGTAAACGGATCAGCGCGATGCCCGAAATAGCTCGAAATATAACCAGACTTGACCGGCCGACCTTTGGGCGACACGCGCTCATTCAGCTTGCGGGTCATCAGGAGGCCTTCGAGAATAGAGAGCTGCTGCTCCTGATCATGAAGCGCCTTGTCCATCGATTCGATATCGATGAAAAAATCTGCGATCTGGCCATCTTCGCGAATCGACTCGGCCGGTTCGAGCGGTCCGCCGACCGCCGGCTCAGCATTGAAGTCGAATTCACCGTCGTCCAGATCAGCCATCTCGGTCAGGCGCGTGCCGAGCGCATCGAGACGAATCGCGCGCGCATTCAGATCCCCCATACGAAAGGCCAGGGCATCGATCTGCTCCTGAGCGCGTGATCGCAACTCCTGGAGTTCCTCGCGCTGCTCGGCAAGATCTGTCTGAATACGATCGACTTCGGCAATCGGCTGCGCCGAACCGGCAGCGCCGGAAACCGCATAGGCGAGTAACCCGGCGAACAATGCAACGGATACGCAAATGCCGGCGACGACCGCCGGCACGGAAATTTCTATATGTCGAGCAGCAGAGCTACTCTGCGGTAACAGAATTACTTTCATTAGTTCCGTCTCGACCCCTGTTTTAATCCGCCGGCGCATGAACTGCCGATGGCGAAACCTTGGACGGTAAACTTGTGTGGCTTTTCCGGGAACAGTATCCCGGAGGAAGCCCTCCTCCTAGCACTCATTGGCAACCCCGCTATCGTTGGAATCCAGTAGACCGGTGGCTTTGCGTCCCCGCCTTTCGACGGGTTTGCCTTTGCGAGATAGACTATGCCGAACGGGGTGTTCCAAAACAAGGAACCAGTCCCAGAATCCGTAAACGTACCTAAAGTCTTATGTCAAAAAACCGCCCTAAGTCATTGTCTGAACTACTACGAGATCCCGGTTCATCTGTTGGACGCCTTGCGGCAAAGGCGCGCCAGAAGCAAGCGCTGGGTGACCATGTCCGCAATGGCCTTTCAACCGATCTGGCGGCAGCTCTACTGCATTGTTCAGTCGACGAGAACGGTGTCTTGGTCGTTCGAACCACCAGTTCGGCCTGGGCAGCGAAACTTCGATTTGAAAACGAGAAACTTCTCGAACTCGCCCGGGAAGTCCATCCGGAGACGACGAGTGTCAGGGTCAGGGTGGCTTATCCGGACGAGTGAAACTTAAGCTGAGTCGCGCCGTTCTATCGCGGCGAGCTTCGGCTTTGTCGCCGCGCGAGAGACCGGAGAGCGCCGGAACAAATTCTCGAAGCCTGTAGCGAGAGAATTTCGTTGCGGCGGTAGGCCGGGCTCGGCAATTCATCCGCGATCGATCAAGTCACCCCAACCGGAACTGATTCCGCGCGGAACCCGGCAGCGCGTTCCAGCTCGTTGCACGGATTGCGGATTTTCCGGGAAGGAACTTTTCGCTCGAAGACTCCCGAAAGGTTTTCCCGGAAAACCCTGATCGAAGTGGGGAGCTCGAATGACGCCCGCCATCGTCGCTGCGGAACAACCGCGCCCGCCGTTTGTCATCACCGCAGAGACCGGAGAGCGCTGGAAACTCTTTTCCTAAGTCTTCGCAGGAAAAGAATTTCCAGCGGTAGGCCGGCCACGGCAATCCAACCAAGATCCCAACCATTCAAACCGCAAAATCAAAAAGGGCCAGACACCCCATGAGGTATCCGGCCCGGAAATTCAATTTTCCGAAATGTTAGCCGGCGACCACCGGTGACGCGAACGAAACAGGTGCGTCCTGCCTGTCCTCGAACGTAACGACCTCCCACGCGGACTCATCCGCCAGGACGGCTCGCACCAGCTGGTTGTTCAGGCCGTGCCCCGACTTATACCCGGTGAACTCACCCAGCAGACTGTGACCTATCAGGTAAAGATCGCCGATCGCATCGAGAATCTTGTGCCGCACGAATTCATCTTCGTAACGCAATCCGTCTTCGTTCAGAACCCGGTACTCATCCAGCACGATCGCGTTATCGAGCGTGCCCCCGAGCGTCAGATTGCGGGCGCGCAGGGCTTCGATGTCGCGCAGAAAACCAAAGGTCCGCGCACGACTCACTTGCTTGACGAATGACATCGTCGAAAAGTCGATGCTCGCCTGCTGCGTATGCTTCTTGAAGATCGGATGATCGAAATCGATTTTCAGGTTGACGCGATAGCCGTCGCACGGCTTGAACTCGGCCCACATGTCCTGATCTTCGACGCGGACCTTCTTCTTGATCCGGATGAACTTTTTGGGGGCACTTTGCTCAGCGATACCTGCCGACTGCAGCAGGAACACGAACGGCGCTGCGCTGCCGTCCATGATCGGCACTTCCGGTGCGCTCAGATCGACATAAGCGTTGTCGACGCCGAGGCCGGCCAGTGCTGCCAGGAGATGCTCGACCGTCGCAACGGTCACGCCATCCTGAACGAGCGTCGTGCCGAGCATCGTGTCGCCTACGCTGCGCGCATCCGCCGCCACGTCGACGGGTGGGTCGAGATCGAGTCGTCTAAAGACGATACCGGTGTTGTCCGCGGCCGGCCGCAAGGTCATGTAGACCTTCTTGCCGGAGTGCAGACCAATACCCGTCGCACGTATCGAATTCTTCAGTGTTCGCTGTCTAAGCATCGGCTTTTCCGGCGCCCTGATCACCCGTAGTTAACATAAGTCGCGCTCGCGCGCTTAACGGGATGCTGGGCACCCTCCCTGTAATAGGCTAACCCATTGAATGCACTGCATTTCTTTGGATATCGCACGTTTCGACAACACAGAATGCGGTAGAAACTACCACACACCCTGAAAATTGCGCAACTTGACAACACAAATTTGAGCTAAATACCCGATCTCTCTGGATTTTCCTCCCTTTTCGTTTACACGTCCCCGCCACCCCGAAGGGCCGCGGCGTCAGTCAGCCTGACGCCGCAGGAAGGCAGGGATATCCAGCAGATCGAACTCGGGCTGCTGCGCCGTCGCCAGGTTGTCCGCGGCCGGAACCGGCTTGTTGCGCTGAGCGGTCGGCCGATCGAGGTCACCCCAATTCGGCGGCTCGGCGGTCGGCGGCGGGCTGACGACGCGGACGGGCGGCTGCTGCTGACGGGTCAACGGCTGACCCAATCCCGTTGCAACGACGGTGACCCGAATGTTGTTGCCCATCTCGGGGTCGATGACCGTACCGACAACGACCGTGGCATCGTCCGACGCACATTCTTTGACGGTGTCGCCAACCTGCTGGAACTCGCCGATCGACAGGTCCATGCCGGCGGTGACATTGACCAGGATGCCACGAGCGCCCTGCAGGTTGATGTCCTCGAGAAGCGGACTCGAGATCGCAGCCTCGGCGGCCTCGCGGGAACGATCCTCACCCGCAGCGGCGCCGGAGCCCATCATCGCCATACCCATCTCGCCCATGACCGTGCGGACGTCGGCAAAGTCGACGTTGATCAGGCCGGGGCGCGTGATCAATTCGGCGATGCCCTGAACGGCGCCCTGCAGGACTTCATTCGCGGACTTGAATGCGTCGAGCAGCGTGGTCTCGGGACCCAGCACCGACAAGAGCTTCTCGTTCGGAATGGTGATCAGCGAGTCAACGTACTTGCCGAGTTCGGCGATACCCTGATCCGCGACGGACAGACGCTTGCCGCCCTCCATCGTAAAGGGCTTGGTTACGACTGCGACCGTCAGGATGCCGAGTTCGCGCGCGACTTGCGCAACGACCGGCGCCGCACCGGTGCCGGTACCACCACCGAGACCGGCGGTAATAAACAGCATATCAGCGCCTTCGATGACCTCGAGAATTCGGTCGCGGTCTTCCATCGCCGCTTGTCGACCGACCTCGGGATCCGCACCAGCGCCCAGCCCTTTCGTAATATTGCAACCAATCTGCAGAGCCGTGCGCACGTTGGCACTCTGTAATGCCTGCGAATCGGTGTTGGCGCAGATGAAATCCACACCCTCGATGCCGCACGTCACCATGTGCTTGACGGCGTTGCCGCCGCCACCACCGACTCCCAGTACTTTTATGACAGCGTTTTGGCTGTACCCATCCATTAGCTCAAACATCGACATTTCTCCTCACGTCAACAACTTCAAAAATTGCCTTGAAACCAGGCCTTCATTCGTTCCCAAACTTCTTTCAATCCCCCACCGACCGGGTGATCGCCGAATGGCGACTCCGCCCGATTCCGTGCATAGAGCAACAGGCCGACCCCGGTGGCGTGGATCGGATTACGCACAACATCGCCAAGACCTCGAACATGCTGCGGCACGCCCAGGCGTACCGGCATGTGGAATACTTCTTCAGCCAGCTCGACCGCGCCTTCCATTTTCGAACTGCCGCCCGTGAGGACGATGCCGGCTGCGACCATGTCCTCGAAGCCGCTGCGGCGAAGTTCGTCGCGGATCAAGCTGAACAGTTCCTCGTAACGCGGCTCGACGACTTCGGCCAACGTCTGCCTGGCGAGGCGCCGCGGCGGCCGGTCGCCGACGCTCGGTACCTCGATCGTCTCGTCGAGATTCGCCAGCTGCGACAGGGCGCACGCGTACTTGATCTTGATTTCCTCCGCGTACTGCGTAGGCGTGCGCATTGAAATCGCGATGTCGTTGGTCACCTGGTCGCCGGCAATCGGGATCACGGCCGTATGTTTGATCGCGCCACCGTTGAACACGGCGATGTCGGTCGTGCCGCCACCGATATCGACGAGACAGATACCCAGCTCCATCTCATCGTCGGTCAGCACGGAGTAACTTGATGCCAACTGCTCGAGCACGACGTCTTCCACCACCAGCCCACACCGCTGCACGCATTTGACGATGTTCTGCGCCGCGCTCGCGGCCCCGGTAACCATGTGAACCCGCGCCTCGAGACGCACGCCGGACATACCAATGGGCTCGCGAATACCTTCCTGACCGTCGATCACGAACTCCTGAGGCAACACATGCAGGATCTTCTGATCCGCCGGGATCGCCACGGCACGCGCCGCATCGATGACGCGATCGACATCCGTTTTGGCGACCTCGCGATCGCGTATCGCGACGATGCCGTGCGAGTTCAGGCTGCGAATGTGGCTGCCGGCTATACCGGTATAGACCGCATTAATTTCGCAACCGGCCATCAGCTCCGCATCCTCGACGGCACGCTGAATCGAATTGACAGTCGACTCGATATTGACGACGACACCTTTCTTCAGCCCCCGCGACGGATGGATGCCGAATCCGATGACCTCGAGCTCGCCGTCGTCCAGCAGTTCACCGACGATCGCGACGACTTTCGACGTCCCGATGTCGAGCCCGACGATCAAACCCTTCTCCCCTTTCCTAGACATTGGGATCCCCATCCTCCGTGAAGCGGGCCCGCATGGGGTTCTGATCCTTCCAGCCGATCGCGAACCCGTTCGTATAGCGCATGTCTACGTAATCCACCTGCTCCACCTGAGCCGCGATGACTTTGTCCAGCGCTTCAAAGAACCGATCGATTCGCTGGTCGATAAAACTCGCACCGAGCCGCACCGTAACGCCGCTCGATAATTTCACTTCCCACGCGCCACGCTGGTCGAGCCGCAATGAGATCGCTGCCATGCCCCGCTGCTCGAGCCGCTCTTCGATCGAGAAGAACATCTTCGACACGCGTTTCTCGGAACCCGCAGGCCCTGCGAGCCGCGGCAGCTCGGCGGGCACGTGCTGTACCTCGTCGACGAAGAGCTCCCCACGCACATTCAGCAATCCTGCCTTGCCCCAACAAGCCGCCGGACGCTCTTCGCTGATTCGCACTTCGATCGATCCCGGCCAGCGACGCCGCACATTGGCATTCTCGACCCACGGAATCTCGAGCAACTCGGCGCGCATCGTGCGCAGGTCGGCACTCAGAAACCCGGTTGTCACATGCATGGACAATGCTTTTTCAACCTCGACCGCCGACACCCGCTCGAATGCGCCATTGATGACGACGGAGTCGATCGGGCGGTCCATGACCCACAACGCCGCCGCATAACCGCAGAACGCCAGTGACGCGACCGCGCCGGCGGTTGCGACACGCGCCCAGTTCACGGCGCCAAAGTCCGGCTTGAGCCAGCCCGGCACCTCGAAATCAATACGCCTACGATTGCGCTTGATCACGCGCTTGTTACGGCCAGCCATCAGTAACTCTCCCCCGAATCGCCGGTCGCGCTCGAAGCCATGCTCGTCTCGAGGATTCGCCACACCAGCTCGCCGAAATCGACGCCGGCACCGGCCGCGGCCATCGGTACGAGGCTATGACTCGTCATGCCCGGGACGGTATTGACCTCGAGCCAGAGCGGGATACCCGAGTCGTCGAGCATGAAATCGACACGCCCCCATCCGTCGGCCCCGATTGCGGCGAATGCCGCCAATGCCTGTGCGCCGAAGTCGCGCTCCTGCTGATCGGTCAGGCCGCTCGGGCAGACGTAGCCCGTCTCATCACTGAAGTACTTGGCCTGGTAGTCATAAAACGTATTGGCGGCATCGATGCGCACGAGCGGGAGCGCCTCGCCCTGCAAAACGGCGGCCGTGTATTCGTTGCCGTGCACCCATCGCTCGGCGAACACCTCGCAATGGAACTGTGCCGCGCTCGCGAACGCAGTGGCCAGGTCCTGCGAATGTTCGACACGCGTCAGGCCGATACTCGAACCTTCCTCGGATGGCTTGACCATCAGCGGTAATCCGAGCGCGTCGATCGTCGCGTCGAAGTCCTCGGGTCCGCGTACGACCCGATAGTCGGGCGTCGCGAGACCGGCGCCGGTCAGCAATTGCTTCGTCCGCAACTTGTCCATGCCGATCGCGGAACCCTTCACGCCGCTGCCGGTATACGGAATACGCATGAACTCGAGCAGCCCCTGGATCTTGCCGTCTTCGCCGCCACGGCCATGCAAGGCATTCCACGCCCGATCGAAAGTCCCGCGCTCCAGTGTCGCGATCAGGTTGTCGGCAGAGTCGACCGCGTGCGCGTCCACGCCGCGCTCGAGCAACGCCTGATGGACCGCCCGACCAGACATCAGAGAGATCTCGCGCTCGGCCGAGTCGCCGCCGAGCAACACGGCGACCTTGCCGAATGCGGCGGGATCATCGATGCGAATTCGCGGCGTCATCATGACGGCTCACCAACGATATGCACTTCGAGATCGAGATGGATATCGTGCTGGTCCGCGACGACGTCGCGCACGTGTTCGATCAGGCGTTCGACGTCTGCGGCCGTCGCGTTGCCGGTGTTGATGATGAAATTGGCATGTTTCTCGGAGACCATCGCGCCGCCGATGCGATGCCCTTTCAGTGCGGCGGACTCGATCAGCTGCGCAGCGAACGCACCCGGGGGATTGCGGAAAACGGAACCACAACTCGGCAGACCCAGGGGCTGTTTCTCCTGACGCTCCAGCATCAGCGCCTTGACTCGCTCCAACGAGTGCTCCGCTCCCTGTTCGAATTCGAAGTACGCCGCGATGAACCACTCGTCGGGCGCACCCTCGACGTGCCGATATGAAATATCGAAATCCGACTTCGGTCGCGTGCGAATCGTCGCCTCGCGATCGATCGTATCGACCTTCGTAACACTGTCCCAGGTCTCGCCGCCGAATGCGCCCGCGTTCATCTTCAGCGCGCCGCCGACGGTGCCCGGAATACCGGCGAAGAAATCTGACGGACCGAGACCCCAGCCAGCGCAGCGCCTGGCAAGGATGGTGCAAGCGACCCCGGCACCGGCCTTAACGCCCGTCTGCTCGATGCGTTCGACGTCGTTCAATGCCTTGGCGGGATTGATGACGACACCGCGGATGCCGCCGTCCCGCACCAGCAGATTGCTGCCGAGGCCCGTGAAATAGACCGGCATATCGCGATCGAGCTCGACCAGGAAACTGGCCAGCTCATCCAGCGATGACGGCTTGAAGTACGTATCGACTGGTCCGCCCAGGCGCCATGACGTATGCCTGGACATCGGCTCATTGCGCAGCACGCCGTTCATTGGCGCGCCCTCAAGGTCACGAGTTTTTCGAGCGACTCCGGCAAACCCGCCGCAACGGCGCCGATGCTACCGGCGCCCAGAGTCAGCACCAGGTCGCCATCCTGCAAAACACTGCCCAGGCGTTCCGGCAATTCGTCGAGTTCTGCCACGAACACAGGCTCGGCCTGTCCGCGCGCACGAATCGCACGACAGATGGCCCGACCGTCCGCGCCCGCGATCGCATCTTCGCCGGCGGCGTACACCTCGGTCACGAAGAGCGGCTGCGCGGTCGCCAGGACGTCGGCGAAATCGTCGAGCAATTCCTGCGTGCGGGAGTAACGATGCGGTTGAAAAACGAGTACGACCCGACGATCCGGCCAGCCTGCGCGAACCGCTTGCAGGGTCGCCGCGATTTCCGTGGGGTGATGACCGTAGTCGTCGACGAACAGCACATCGCCCCCGTTGATTCGGCACTCGCCGAGTATCTGCATGCGTCGATCGATACCCTGGAACTCGGCCAGCGCCCTGACGACTGCCGCATCATCGAGCTCCAGCTCCTGCGCGACGCCGATCGCTGCCAGTGCGTTCAGCACGTTGTGGTGCCCCGGCAGGTTCAACGTCACTTCCAGCGGATTATCTTCGCCGACGCGGTCGACCTTGAACCGGCTCTGCTGCCCGTCAGTGACGATATCGAATGCCCGTATGTCGGCCGGACGGTCGACACCGTAGGTCATGACCGCCCGCTTGCAGTTCGGCAGGATCGCACGAACGCCCGGGTCGTCGACGCAGACGACAGCCACGCCGTAGAACGGCAGGTTGTGCAGAAACTCGAGGAAACTTTCTCGCAGCGTCTCGACGTCGCCGCCGTAGGTCGACAGGTGATCGCTGTCGATGTTCGTCACGACCGACATCATCGGCAACAAATGAATGAACGATGCGTCGCTCTCGTCCGCTTCGGCGACGAGGTAGTGACCGTCGCCGAGCCGGCCGTTCGTATCGGCACTCTTCAATCGGCCGCCGATCAGGAACGTCGGATCTTCACCCGCCTCGGCCAGCACGCTGGCGACCAGGCTCGTCGTGGTCGTCTTGCCATGAGTTCCGGACACCGCGATCGCAAAGCGGAAGCGCATCAGTTCGGCCAGCATCTCTGCACGCCTGACGATCGGCAGTCGCAAATCCCGCGCCGTAGCAATCTCCGGATTGGAAGCATCGATTGCGCTCGAGACCACGACCAGGTCCGCCTCGCCAATATTCCCGGAACGATGCCCGATGAATACTTCCGCGCCGAGGCCACGCAAGCGATTTGTCACGCGCGAATCTTTCAGGTCCGATCCCTGGACGCTGTAGCCGAGATTAAGCAGTACCTCCGCGATGCCGCCCATGCCGACGCCACCAATACCGACGAAGTGAATGCGGTTGATCTTGCGCATCCGATCCTTCATGCGGCCTCCCCGAGCGCGAGGCACAGATCAGCGACTTCGCGCGTCGCCTGTGGCTTGGCGAGTTCTCGCGCGCGCTGCGCACGCGCCAACACCAGCGAACGATCCTCGATACAGCGACGAATCTCACCGGCCATCGTTTCGGGCGTCAGCTCCGACTGGGGCATCAGGACCGCGGCGTCCGCGTCGACGAGATAGCGGGCATTGGTCGTCTGGTGATCGTCGACGGCGGACGGATACGGAATGAGAATGGCGCCGAGGCCGGCCGCCGCAAGTTCCGAAATCGTCAGCGCACCGGCGCGGCAAATGGCAATGTCGGCCCATGCATACGCGGCGGCAACGTCGGCGATAAAGGGTTCGATCGTCGCATCCACGCCGTTCTCGGCGTAGGCGGCACGTGCGACGTCGATCGTCGCTTTGCCGGCCTGATGCAGGATGGCGGGACGCGTGCTTGCGTCGAGCAAGGCAATCGCCTGCGGCACCGTCTCGTTCAAAGCCTTGGCGCCTAGACTGCCGCCGAGGACGAGAATACGCAGCGAACCGCTGCGGTCGCGGAGTCGCTCGGCCGGTGCCGGCAGTGCGGCGATATCGGGACGGACGGGGTTGCCAACCAGTCGCG
>JBLYYV010000164.1:0-11738 GCA_048550095.1 Gammaproteobacteria bacterium | reverse complement strand
TCCTGACCAATACCGGCGACGACCTGTACGGCTGCGCGAAAAAGGCACATGCGCTGCGTCCGGACTTCGCGTTTGCCGAACTCGAGGGCGGCACGCATGACATCGTGGACGAACAACCGGACGCATGGTCACGCTGTGTGGCGGATTTTATTAATGGGTAAAGGATGAGCGACAATAGTCGTTCGAGTTATTGCGTGGGAGCGATCGAATGAAACCAGCTATTTGGGCAGTAGTCGCGTGCGTTCTGTTGTTGACGTTGTCGGCACAGGCGAGTGAGCACAAGGGCGCGAAGCAATCGCGAGAGCAATCCGCGGAGATGAGTCAGGAGCGTGCGCAAGCCGGAAAGCGCAAGGGCGGCGGTGAAGACTCGGATAGCGACTCCGATTCAGAAGGTGAGTTCGAGTCGAAATCGAAAGGCCAAGCGGATGATGATTCCGATGAAGATTCAGATAGCGGATCGAAGGCCGAGGCGCGCGGAAACGAGCAGTCGGCCGAGATGCGGGATCGTCGTGACGAGCGCAAGCAGATCCAGGAAGAATATCGCTCGGACCGTGAGCCCGGGCAGGAAGGCGATAAGGCAGAGGGCGGCAAGAAGTCCTGGTGGAAGTTCTGGGAGTAGCGCCCAGGCATCCCGGCATTCCTGCGGCAACGACTGTTCCAGGATGATTTCGTCTAAGATCCTACAGCGTCGAAGGCCGCGCTGTCCGGCGAGCGCCTTTTCCATGTGATCGATACCAGGATGGTCTTCCTGTGCGAAACGTATGCCGTCGGCGATAAGTATGCCGTCGGCGACAATTAGAGTCTCCCGCGGCATGCGCTGGCTGTTTGGATTGGCGCTATGGGAGAATGCTCGCGCGCTATCGTGACGGAGTGATCATGTCGGCAGGCAACGGATTCAACGCACTCAAGAACTCGCCAACCGAGCGACGCGAGTTCCTTTTCTGGTTCGGCGCTTTGTTGGGCCTGCTGCCGGCATTGCGGGCGGACCTGCTGTTTCCGCACACGTGGTGGCTGCGTCTCGGCGCGAACTATTCGTTGTCGCCGATCGACAACCCGTTCGGCCTGCTGGCGCTGGTTTTCGCGATCGGGCTCGCCTCCTTGGCGGCCGCGTCGCCGAGCCGTGCGCGCTGGCTCGCAACGCTGCCGTTCATCACGATCCTGCTGGCGGACAGCTTCATCGGGCGCGCGCTCGGTGGCCTCAACAGCGTTCACGTCGCCAGCGCGTTCGTGGTCTTCGTCTACTTCGCGATCGCCGGCCGTGTATTGTCGCTGCCGTTCCTCGCCTTCGTCACGTTGCTGGTCCTGTTGCAGTCGTTCGATGGTTTGCTGGCCTGGCCGCAGATCATCGTGTTCGTCGTCGGTGCGGTCGTCATGCGGATCGCGGTCGAAGCCTTACGCCAGAACCTGCCACTGGCGCGGCAACTGGGCCGAACGAACCGACGGGCACTCGTCGGGCGCACGTTGTCGCTGTGGTGGCCGATGCTGATCCTGATCGGGTTCGGCCTGTGGTTCGGCAGTCGCCTGACGTCGGGCACCGAAGAACTGTTGTATGCCAACGGCGTCGTCAAGCCGTACTGTGCTCTGGATCCGGACGATGCCGCGACCGTTCTGGCCTGTCCGAACGATGCGCTCGTGCTCAAGGCGTCGACGATGCGCTACCTGCCGATGCCGGATTACGCGCCCGGGGACAAAATCCGGCAGACGTGCCGGGTCTGGGCGCAGGAAGCAATAGAGATCAGGACCGAACCGCCGCCACCCGCGTTCGTTTGCCCGCCGCGCGACGATGCGAAGCGCGAATGGTCGCTGACACGGCTGCCATTCTTCACCAGCCTCGATCACATGGCGAAACGCCGTTCGGCCGTCAGCGAGTGGCGGCTGAATAACGTCATCGACTCGATCGATGTCGCGGCGTTGCAGGTGGCAGATGAGGTGAGAGACGATGCGGACAGGGAGGCGAAAAAATTGTTCTCGGTCGTGCCGGAGGAAACGGGCATGACGACCAGCGCCTGCACGTTCCCGGACATCAAGTGCGCCGCTGCGAATGTCGTGATCGACGGCCTGAACGATGCCTATGACAACGCGCGCGGGAAAGCCGAGGAAGATTTCGTGCGCCAGGTGAAGGTGTGGGCAAACGAAGCCGCGGAATCCGGGGAGGACGCCACGACCTATGTCACCACCCGGGCTCGGAAGGAGCTGGGCGGACAAGCCGCGATCTTCGAGGCGCGCGCGCGGCAGGGGATCGACCGCGTTCGCATGGCCGCAAACCTGACGGGCCAGGTACTGCTCCTGCTGCTGATCGTCGCGATCATCAAGAGCCTGTTGTATGTATTCGCCCGCGTGATCTTCGATAAGTCGACCGACATCGACGTGGATATGCTCGACAAGCAAGACGTCGCGGCAGAGGGCAAGGTTACGCACCTGCAGGAGGTTACGGTCTCCGGCGACTATCCGTATGACATGTATTACAAGGCGAACTATCAACCACTCGGCCTGGCGCCACGATTTTCGGTCCCGCAATGGCGCGCTTCGATCATGTCACGACTCCGCTTCGGCGCCTGGAACATGAACTGGGCCGACATGCCGATGGGCGACTCGCCCGGCATCACGTTCAACTCGATCGAAGCCGAGCATCTCGTCGACTGGGAGATGCAGGAAGGCGAAGAGGTCGTTTTCAGCTATCGAAACTTCGTGGCCATGAACGAGAATGTCGAACTGCGCACCGTGATCAGCCTGCGCGTCGCGACGCTGTTGCTCGGCCGCATCGTGTTTCACACCGCGCGCTGCACCGGCGGGCCGGGTCGTTTGATTCTCAGGACACGCGGCAAACCCGCGACGGCCGAGCAGGTGAGTCAGAGCATTCCCGTGGCGCGTCTCGTGGCATGGAATCGCAATGCACGCTTCTCGGTCGACAGCCACCTGACCAAGGCCGACATCTTCCTGAACGGTTTCAACCTGCGGCGCAGTGACGCGAAAGATAACGATGGTCCTCGGGGCATCCTGGTTGTCGAGGCCGACGCGCGCGACGGCGGCCTGCTCGTCGGCACGCTGCGCTTTGCGAAGAACTTCCTGCTGCCGGTTTAGAGCAGTGCGCCTTTGCCGGGCCCCGTGCGTTTTCCGAGTAGACTATCGGGAAACCGAAGGGGGACGACATGAGCTTCAAGTTACCCGATCGCGAAACCCTGCAGGGTCTCGCAGCGGACCTCGGCCGGGAGTTGGACGACAGTTCCGCCGAGGCGTTGCTCGGATATATGCAGCCGTTCCAGCTGGGGTTCGCTTACCTCGACGAGGTCTCCGGCGACCTGCCGCCGGTGCGTTACCCGCGGCGCAGTTTTCGTTTCCCTGAGCCCGACGAGAATCCGCTCGGCGCCTGGTATGTCAAAACCGAAATCGAAGGCGCGGCTTCCGGCCCATTGCGCGGCAAGCGCGTTGCCGTGAAGGACAACATGTTCGTCGCCGATGTGCCGATGATGTATGGCGCGGACTTTCTCCAGGGGCTGAAACCCGAGTTCGATGCTACCGTCGTGACGCGCGTGCTCGACGCCGGCGCCACCGTCGCCGGCAAGACCGTTTGCGAGTACCTGTGCCTGCATGGCGGCAGCACGACGTCGAGCACCGGGTTCGTGCGCAATCCCCACAACCCGGAGTATTCGGCGGGCGGCTCATCGTCTGGCAGCGCGGCGCTGGTTGTCGCGGGTGACATCGACATGGCGGTCGGCACCGACCAGGCCGGGTCGGTGCGCATCCCATGCAGCTGGTCGGGCGCGGTTGGCATGAAGGCGACGCATGGCCTCGTGCCGTTCACCGGCATCGCCGGGCTCGAGGCGACGATGGATCATGTCGGGCCGATCACCGCGAACGTCGCCGACAATGCGCTGTTGCTCGAAGTGCTGGCCGGCAGCGATGGCCTCGACAGCCGCCAGCACAACCTTGGCGCACAGGCATACACGCAGTTCCTCGATCAACCGATCGCGGGTATCAGGATCGGTGTGCTGAGCGAGGGTTTCGGACATCCGCACTCGAGTCCCGCCGTCGATGACTGCGTGAGCGCGGCCGCGACGCGCTTCGCCAAACTCGGCGCGGAGGTGGAAGAGGTCTCCATTCCGCTGCACTTCCCGGCGGGCGTCGCGATCTGGGCCGGGCTGCTGATGGAGCCGGTGTGGCACTCACTCAATACGGGCGGCGTGCAGTTCAACGTCGCTACGATGTACTCGCCGGCATTCGTCGCGGCGATGCATGACTGGCAAGCGCGGGCCAAGGACCTGCCGGTCAACATCCTGATGACGTTGCTGTTCGGCAAGTACATGGAGCGCTTCGACGGGCACTACTATGCGCGCGCCCGCAACCTGCTGCCGCGGCTGCGTGAGTCATACGATCGTGCCCTGGAAGACTATGACCTGCTGCTATTGCCGACAACGATCACTCAGGCTTCGAAGCTGCCGGCGTCGCGCGAAGAATTGACCGATGAACACATCATCGCGGACCTGTTCAGTACCAGCGGCAATACCTGCCAGTTTGACGCCACCGGTCACCCGGCGCTGTCGATGCCCTGCGGCATGCCCGGCGGTTTGCCGGTCGGCATGATGCTGGTCGGCAAGCGTTTCGACGAGGGAACGATCTACCGTGCAGCGTTTGCGTTCGAACGCGGGTGATGATTGGCCTATACTGATCGCGAATAACAAAAAGTCGGCCAGGGGGGTTGTTCCTATGAATACCGAGTATCCGACTGCTGTCTTGATCGCGCTGGCAATGATCATTCTGCTGGCGGCGATCCCGACGACAACGTTAGCGTCCGCCGAGCCCGGCGCGACCGTTCGCAACGCTTTCGGCCCGCCGGCCGGGAACAAGGCGAACCTGTGTCGCGGCGCTTGCGGCGCGGGCTGCCCGAAGAGCTGCGATACGAGCGTCGCTTACGAGTGCGCAGATTCGGCGCGGCTGCGGCGGGTGCTGATCTACGATTGCGGCACCCACCAGGGTTGTCGCGTGCATGACGATTGCCTCGATTCCTGCCCGAAGACCGGCGATGCAGCCAGCAGCTGCGCGACGCAGTGCGATGCCGAGATCATGGAACGCTTCGGCTTCGAGAATGCCGGTTCGTGGCTGATGGGAGACGGCCCTTACGACGGCCGCATCCAGTTCGAGTACACGCGCGACGAACCGCGCGCGCTCGAACCGGCCTACCGCTGTCCCGACGGCGCCACCCGGCAGTGCTCTGGCAACGTTGGCTGCGTGGCGAGTGGCGCCTGGGTCGAGCCGGTATTTGATTCCTATCCGGGCGCCGGCGGGATGCGTATTGCGCAGTTCCGCGCGGGTCCCGCGTGTGGGGACGGCGTTTGCGAGCAATCCGCCGACATCCGCATCACCGGCACGGAATCATGCCCCGGTGGCGAATGCACGCGCTTCGGCATGGAGTTCGACTACGAGAACGCCGACCCGGCGGCGCCGCTCGAATGCACGACGTCCACCAGCGGCGGCGGGGACGACTTCGTCGGCGACCTGATGAAGCAGGGGGCCGATGCGATGCAGAGCCGCGGCAGTGCGCCGGACCCCAACAGCGATGACGGCATGGAAGCGCTGATGGGTCTATTCGGCGCCGTTCTGTCCAGCGCCGATTCGCCGGAAGACGTCAACATCAGCATGGCGCCACTCGACGAAAACGGTAACCCGATCGAATCGCAACGCGTCGGCAGCACACCGCGTGACGGATTGCCGCCGATACCGAATAGCGTCGACCTGCCGGCGGCAAGCGGCCATTTATTCGTGCCGATGTACCAGCTCGCTTCCGGCGTGCAGCCCGGCCAGGTCAAGGAGCGCCGCGTCCGCTGCACGCACAAGGGCGCGCCGGTGCTCGATACGACGTTTCGTTTGACGGCGTCGGGCACCTGATTCCAAACGTAAACCAACGCGCGTGACGATGATTCGGCGCTGTACCAAACGGGGAGACCACCATGAGAATTTGCTTCGCGATTTTTACATCGTTCGTTCTGGTCGCCTGCGGGGGCGAGCAAGTCTCGCAGGGCGAGTCGGCAGACGTCGGCGCGATGGACGATGCCGCGGTCGAATATCAGAAGAAAGTATCCGCCAGGGTATCCGATTCCATGGTGAAGGCTTTCATGAGCGATCTTGATATCACCGAAGAACAAGCCAGGTGCCTGGTGCGCGATGTCGGAGCCTCGAACCTCATGCGGGTAGAGACTGACGCGGACGCTCAGGCGCAGGTCCGCGCGTGCGGCGTGGATCCCGCGCTCCTGAAGTGATCGGATACATTCGTGCAACGCTCGCCGGATGACTGCTAGACGGTCGCGCGCGCTTCGCAGCATCGAGATCGCCACGCACTGCGTGCCGGACCTGAATGCCTGCGTTCCCGTCTATCGCGACCTGCTCGATTATCGAGTCGTCGATGACGGGCGCGTGCCCGAGTCCCTTGCGGCGGTCTGGGCGACGCCGAACATGGCGGGCATGCCCTATGCCTTGCTGCAGCCCGCCAGCGGTGCCGAGGTCTATTTGCGTTTCATCGGAACCGGCAACATCGGCGGCTACTGGCCGCCCGTCACGCAGGGATGGATCGCGACCGAAGTGCTGTGCACGGATCCGGATGCTGTCGCGGACAGGCTGCAGGGGGATGACGAACGCTCGGCATTCACGCGCATCGGCGGTCCCGCGGATCTCTATCCGTCACCGAAGTCGGCGCGCGCGCTGCAGATGGCCGGTCCGGCCGGTGAGTTAATGTATTTCACCCGCATCTTGCCGGGTGGCAGTCGCTTCGGTCTGCATGGTGCGAAGAGCTTTGTCGACCGCCCGTTCATCATGGTCGTCGGCGGGACGTCGCTGGCCGAGATCGAAGCGTTCTATGGCGGCGTGCTCGGCCTGAGTATTTTCGAGCAAGAACCGTTTCTGATTCGCCAGATGTCACGGGTGCTGGGCCTGCCGTCGGAGACTGCATACCCGATCTCGATCGCTCGCATTCCGGGGCGCGGGTTCCTGCTCGAGTTGGAAGAGTTGCCATCTTACATAGAGCGCCGCACGGTGCCGGATGGTCAGCTTCCAGAGGGGCTTGCGATGGTCAGCTTTGCCTCGGCGCCGCTGACCGGGCTGGACCTTTATTTTCGTGCGGAACCCGGTGCGATCGATCTGCCGCCCTATAACGGCCGCAAAGTCGCGATCATCGAAGGCCCGGCCGGCGAATGGCTGGAGTTGATCGACTAGCACGAGGCGGAAACGCAACGGCAACCGTGCCGCGCTGATTCAAGCGAGTCCGTATTACTCGTCAACGGCATGAAACGTTTTGTTCATGCATTTTTCATTGGCCAGGCACTGCATCGTCAGGGCGGCGAGGTCCAGGCGCGTGACGGCATCGAGCGCCGCATCGTTTTCGGTCAGGCTGGCGGTGCCCGTCGCCGGCGTGCCATCGGGTCGCACGAAGCCGTTGCGAATGATCGTGTAGGGGATGCCGCTGGCCTTCAGTAAGGTTTCGGCTTCGCCCTTCGCGATCATTACATTGCGCATGCGTTCGAAGCCGACGTCGGGAAACTTCGCCATGTTATCGCCGGCGCCGACGGATCCGTGCAGGATAAACTGTTGCACCTCGCCCGCATCGACGGCACTCAGTATATTGCGCATCGCGGTGTCGTAGAATGCGGCGCGACTCGCGCCGCGCGCTGAGGCATCGATCACGTACGTAAACGCCTGATCGTTGATCGCTGCGCCGACGCTGCCGGCGTCCATCAGGTCGCCGACGACGAAGCGCACCTCGAGGTCGGCGAGTCGCTCGCGGCTCGATGTCGGTCTCGCGAAGACCGTCACCGGATAACCCGCGGCGACCAGCAATTCGACGATTGGGGCGCCGAGCCGGCCGGTACCACCGAACACCAGTACTTGTTCGCCCTCGTGGCTCCCTGCAGTCGCGGTGGCTGCGATCAGCATCAGCAGGGTCGTGATGATGAGTTTCATGATCCGAATATTTTCACGATCGTCGTAAAAGACTTCGGCATGCCAGCGTCACGTTGATGCGAGCATGCGCCAGTCGACGCCTTGGCTACTGGCTTTCCTGCAGTATGTACTCGACCGCTGCGTAAATCTCTGCGTCGGTGCACGTGGCGCATTCGGCGCGCGCGGGCATTTTGCCGATCCCGGCGATGGTGGTGGCGGTCAGCTCGTCGACACCCTTCGGCGTCAAAGACTCCCAGTCTTTCTTCTTGCCAATTTTTGGTGCGCCGGTGAAGAACCCGCCAATCCCGCCGGTATGGCAATTTGCGCAGTGCGCCTCGAACACCGCTGCGCCGGACCGCGCCGACGCTTCCTGTTCGGCGGCCACAGCGGTTACCGCTAAGGTAACAAAAGCGAGCAAAAGCAGAATCGAATAAACGCGGCGCATTTTAGGTACTCCATTAATTCACAGGGTGGCGGCACAGTGTTGCGCATTTTTCGCGCACTGGAAAGTCGGAGGCCCGGTATCTGGCAGCGAGTGCGGTTCGTCTCGGTTGCCGCGATAGATTTCCATGCCGGTTTGCGGGATGCTTGGCCGACCTGGTCGGTGAGTAAGGACATACTCATGTTTCGTTCCCATTCGAGTGATCGGTGTTCGGCAGCGTTCGTTGGCGTGCTGGTGGCGCTGTTGTTGTGCGCCGGCTGCGCGTCGCAGCCGGTGCCGGAAGGCCAATTGGAAGTCGTGGCGGAGCTGCAGCAGGGGCCGGGCAACATCGCTGTGACGCCGGACGGCCGGTTGATCATGAGCCAGCATGCGCTGTATCGACCGCAGACCGCGGTGGTCGAGGTCATGCCGGACGGATCCGCGCGGCCGTTTCCGAACGACGCCTGGTCCGGCGGGCGAGATGAGCAGGGCATGGGCTTCGAGAGCGTGCTGGGGATCCAGGCGGGCGAGGATGGCGTCGTCTGGATGCTGGACATCGGCCGTCAACTCACGCGGCTCGTCGCATGGGATACCCGCAAGGATGAACTCCACCAGGTGATCGAGCTCGGCGATTCGGCGCGCGCGAAGGGTTCATTCTTCAACGATATCGCAGTCGATCCGGTCAATCGCAGTATCTATATCAGCGACGCGAGTGCGAAGAACCCCGCGCTGGTGGTCGTCGATATGGACTCCGGAGATGCGCGGCGGGTCCTGCAGGGCCACGCATCGGTGGTGGCGCAGCCGATCGCGATGAATATCGGCGAGCGGACCTACTCGACCGATCGCGAAGGCCGGCCGATGGCGCTGATCGGTGTCGACGGCATTACGATCGATCCGCGTTCGGAATGGGTGTACTACGGCGCTTCGCAAGGGGCGGATCTATGGCGCGTGCGCACGGCCGATCTGGTCGACGCAAGCCTGACGGATGCCGAGCTCGCCGCCCGCATCGAGCGCTATGGCGATCGCCCGGTCTGCGACGGCATCACGATTGACGGCGCGGGCAATGTCTATATCACCGATCTCACGCAGTATGCGGTCGGGGTGGTCGATGCCGCCGGTCAATACCGGATCCTGTACCAGGATGAGGAGCGGCTTAGCTGGCCTGATGGTATGGCCTTCGGTCCCGACGGCTATGTGTACGTCGTCGCGAATCAATTGCATCTGTCGCCCGCGTTCAATCGCGGTAAAGATGTTTCCACGCCGCCGTATTATCTGCTGCGCTTTCCGGCGCTGGCCCCGGGAACGGTCGGGCGCTAGGGTTACCGGCCGCGATATAGCGCGATCTCTGCGAGAGAGATATCCGCTTCGAATTCGCGCATCCAGCCGAGGATCGCGATGCGATTGATGCGGCCCGCATCCAGCGGCGCCGTCAGGCCGTTCGGGACGAAAGCTTCCCACGGCAGTTGCACGACCTGCCATTCAGGCTTCGCGAAAAACGTAGCGCGATAGGATTCGTCATACCAGCCGCAGTCGGCCGTGCGGATATGGCAGTTGTAGTCTTCGTCGTTGCCATGGACCAGCAGTTCCAAGCCGCTGAATGCCGACGCATCGAGCTCGGCGTCGTTGTTGCCGAAGTACATTGCCATCTGGATGAAGCCGCCGTTGCTTTCGCGCGTGACGTTACCGACCAGGCGAATGCAGTTCTTCCCGGCAACCGTGTCCTGACCGAGGCGGGCATTCGATATTCCGCCCATGACCCGGTCGCTGAAGCCGCGCCAGCCCGCGCCGTCCATTACAACGGGTTTCTCGCCGAGGAAATCGCTGAGCACGAGCCGGCCGGACTCTGCCTTGTTCGTCTGCGTCGTTTCCGCTGCCATGCTTCTGCACCACCCCGCGAACGGCAGCAGCGCTGCCGCGGTCAAGAACCTTCGTCGCTGCACGCCCATTATCGTCTCATCCGTATTCCCGGCAGCTGTTACCCCTCATCATACGCTCTTCGCCGCGTCCCGGTGTCAGACACCGGGCTATACTGGTGAGCATGAAGAGGTATGCCTTGCTGCTGGTTTCGCATCTCCTGGTGGCGGCACTCGGATTCGGCGCCGGAATCTACGCGCTGCCGATTCTGATCGCCCCGGCCGCCCCGACGACGGCGGAAGTCAGTGCGACGGCGGACAGTGCCGAGTTTTCCGGAGAGTTTCGTCGCGATCTTGCGGACAGCGACATGCTGCACTGGGGTGAGGGGCGCGTGTTCGTCGGCAGCAAGTCCATCGCGCTGGAAGGCGAGATCGCGCCCGGACCGGACTACAAACTGTACCTGTCGCCGGAATTCGTCGAGACGGAGGCTGACTTCAATCGCCTGAAGGCCAGGATGGCGCTCGTCGGTGACGTCAAGACGTTCGAGAATTTTGTCGTTACGGTTCCGGAGTCGGTCGACATTTTGGGTTTCACGTCGGTCATCGTGTGGTGCGAGACCTTCGGTCAGTTCATTACCGCTGCCCGGTATCGTTGACGGTTGAGTCAACCGTCTTTCGCGCGCTGTCTTTCAGAGCACGCCTCTGACCGTGACGGAGATTCGGAATGAGATCGGAAAAATTCTGGGACAAGATCGCGGCACGCTATGCGAAGCGACCCGTCGCTGACGAAGAGGCGTATCAGCAGAAGCTGCGCGTCACACGCGAGTACTTGCGACCGGACATGCAGGTGCTGGAGTTCGGCTGCGGCACCGGGTCGACCGCGATCGCGCATGCGCCCTATGTGCAACACATACGCGCCATCGACGTCTCGGCGAATATGATCGCGATTGCGCAGGACAAGGCCCGCGCCGACGGTATCGAGAACGTGACCTTCGAGAAGCTGACGATCGAAGAACTCGATGTCCCGGACGCAAGCTTCGATGCTGTCCTGGGCCTCAGTATTCTGCACCTGCTGGAGGACAAGGAAGCGGTTATCGCCCGGGTACATCGGATCCTCAAACCCGGCGGCATTTTCGTCAGCAGCACGGCATGCATCGGCGATTCGATGAAGTACTTTCGGATCATCGCGCCCGTCCTGTCGTTCGTCGGTCTGCCGTCGGTCAGCGTGTTCAAGGTGGAGGAGCTGGAGCAAATCCTCACGGCCGCCGGTTTTACGATCGACCATCAGTGGCAGCCGGGCCGCGGCGCGGCCGTTTTCATCGTGGCTGTTAACGCGCAGAAAGCGACGCCTGGCTGAATCCATCTCCGAAAATAGACGAATTCGCAGAGTCGGCGAAAAATATGCCGCGCGGCTCCAATTGGCTCAATTCACCGTGTAGAGTATCGGTATGCAGACCCCAAGATGGCGCAGACCGTCGGTGCTGATCATCCTTGCCGCCCTCGTGGTGACGGCCCTGTTGATCATTACGCGTGACCGC
>JBLYYV010000163.1:0-2762 GCA_048550095.1 Gammaproteobacteria bacterium | reverse complement strand
GGGAAGGGTAGCCGGTGGTGCGATCCTGCACCCGATAGCCGATTGAACCATCGGCCCGTCGCCGTTTGACCAACGTCGCCATTGCAGCGTTTCTCCATTACGAATCAACGCTACAACTATGCACAAAAACCGAGGGTACTGCACCCTGACTGCACCACGGGTGTTTATGGCAACGCGATAAAATGCGCCGTGATCGGCTGAAACCCTTGAGTGACATGGATTTGGAGTGGTGGGCCCGGTAGGACTCGAACCTACGACCAAGGGATTATGAGTCCCCTGCTCTAACCAACTGAGCTACAGGCCCTTTTCGTGCCGCTCGGGTTGGCGATTTTAGCAGTACGGGCGATGGCGTGCAGGTATACTTTGCGGCGCGGCGTTGTTAACTTCGCCGCGCTCGCTCATACATTCGGAGAATACAGACATCATGAATCGCCGCACTCAGGATTTGCCGCCTCTGACAGGATTTGCGAGCGTCATCCGGGACTTGCGCTACAACGAGTTCTTTCGCCAGGCGCTCGGCCTGTTGCTGATGCCGGTGTTCGCGTTTTTCTCGAAGCCGACCGCGCTGACTTACATCATCGGTTCGATCGTTGCGATCGTGGGCATGCTGTTTCGGTTCTATGCGTCGGGTTTCATCGTCAAGAACAAGGAGCTCGCGACGAACGGGCCGTATTCTCTCGTCCGGCACCCGCTGTACACCGGCAACCTGTTGCTGATGATCGGGTTCACGATCGCGAGCGGGCAGTGGTGGGCCTATGTGGTTTCGGCGGCGTTCTGGTTCTTCTACTACCCGGCGGCGATCGAATATGAGGACCGCAAGCTGAATAGCATCTTCGGTGAGACCTGGCGCGAATGGAGCGCTACGGTGCCGGCAGTCGTTCCACGCAGCCTGGCTATTCGCGGCGGCGGCAGCTGGTCGTTCCGTACGAGTTGGCAGGAAAACTATGAGCTCGTCATCGTCGTGTATACGATCTTGTGCCTGCTATACATCGAATGGAAGCTCGGCTGGCTGCCCTGGTTCAACGGCGAGTGATCTGAAGGCGGGGCGACAGCGCCCTCGATAACTGCATCCCATGGTTCGTCTCGAACACGGCGAGTTGCTTAGTAGCGGTTACCAGGGTGTCGTCTACAAGGTTCCGGCCGGACCCGAATACCCGGATTCCGACTATCTGATTGTCAAAGAGGCGATGGGGTCGACCCTCGTCCGCGCGTTGCGACGCTGGATGATTCGTCGCGAGTATCGCGTGTATCAGCGGCTGGAGGGCGTCGAAGGCGTGCCGCGGTGTTTCGGGCTGCATGACGATCGCCTGCTACTCGAGTTCATCGAGGGCCATCCCCTCCGGTTGTCAGCTAACGAACTGCCTGATCGAGAGGGTTTTTTTGCGGCGCTGCTCGAAACCCTGAAGGGGATCCACGTGGCCGGCGTCGCGCATTCGGACATGAAGCGGAAGGACAATATTCTCGTCACCCCCGACGGTATGCCGAGCCTGATCGACTTCGGTTCCGCGGTGCTGCTGCCGAACGGAGCGGGTTTTCTGCGTAACTGGATTTTTCGCCAGGCGTGTCAGATCGATCTGAATGCGTGGGTCAAGCACAAGTACCTCGCACGGTATGACGAGATCAGCAAGGAAGACGCGCGCTACTTCAACCCGACGCGTGTCGAGCGCATCGTGCGTCCAGTGAGGCGTTTCTGGAGAAAGGTCACGGCGCGCAAGTTCCGCAAGGCGCGCCGCCGAGCGTCAAATCGCTGACAGGGCGGGGCAGGGTTCGGTTCGCCCGGCGTAACTGTGGTATTCGTAGCGACGCCCATCGAAAAAGAGGCCGATCAGGTAACCGCATTTTCCGTCACCCGGTCCGCATTCCGGCCGGCAGCCGGGGCTCGCCATTCCGGGCTCGTAAGGCCTGACGTCGGTCACGCGAATGTCGTTGGCGTCGAGTTCGAGCCGCGCCGCGAGGTTCTCGCGGGCCTGTTCGATCTGCGACGTTACGGGCGAAGAGTTTGCGGGTCTTTCGCCGTCCGATTCACTCGACGGACCGGTTCGTCCGGGCTTGCGACAGATGCGGCCATGCTGCCCGGATACGCGCACGTCGAAACGCCGACCATCGGCTTCGAGAATCACGCGATGGCCGGGCGTGATGACCTGCGGATACGCCATCCCGGGTTCCGGGCAGCCAAGGCTGGGGTCGCCAAAATCCTTTGCTTCGACCGAAACTAGTGTAATCTCGGAAGCCGGCACGGACAAAAAACCGGCGACGACCTGCCTGGCAATCTCGTCCGGTTCCGTCTGCTCGCGGGCCAGCTGCACCGGCGCTTCGGCCGAACCGGAGGGTGGCTGGCCACATCCGGTTACCAGCAGGATAATCGCCAGCAACGTGATGCTGATCAGTCGGCTCGAATTCACATTCGCCGTGCCGCGCCAATTGTTTGAGGCAACTATTGTCATGCTGGTGATCTCCGCGACAACCTTACCGAAAGTGAACGCACAGGGGTAGCGGCCTTGGGAGACCGATACCCGTGGTGACGCATCACGTCGAGCGGCGATTTTTCAGTCGACTCATTCGCGCGGTATTTCTGGCCGTGAGCCTGGCGACCGTGATCTCGCTGTTCAGTCGCGCCCACTGGTTTGCCGAGTTGTTTTCGCATTTTCGTTTCTACTTTCTGCTGACGCAGGCGCTGCTCGTCCTGATCTTCCTGCATTCCGGCCGATGGGTGCTGATGGCCGTCACGCGGATGCTCGCGGTCCCGCACGGATACTACGTCG
>JBLYYV010000162.1:0-19813 GCA_048550095.1 Gammaproteobacteria bacterium | reverse complement strand
TCGACAAGACGTTCTACGTCTGGGTCAGTATTTTCAGCCTGTTCCACATCTCCGTGTTCTGGAGCTTCATGTCGGACCTGTTCAACAAGGAACAATCTGGACGGCTGTTCGCATTCATCGCGGCCGGGGCGAGCGCGGGCGCCCTGGTCGGCCCGCTGATTCCGACGGTGTTGGCGGGTTCAATCGGCACGGAGTCGCTGATGCTGATCGCATCCGTCATGGTCGCGTTGACGATCCCGGTCGTGCTGTATTTGCAGCGTCTGAAGTCCGTGGAGCTGCACAACGAGGACGTGACTGCGGATCTGAGTGCGGCGCGGATCGGCGGGAATCCATTTGCCGGATTCAAGATGTTCTTTTCGAACCCATACCTGCTGGGCATCGGGTTGTTTATCCTGTTGTATACGTCGATCGGTTCGTTCGCTTACTTCGAGCAGAAAAACCTGCTCGTCGAATTCGATCGGGCGACGCGCACGCAGATTCTCGGCGGCGTCGATTTCGTCGTGAATTGCCTGACCTTCGTCATCGGCATGTTTGCGACAGGTCGAATCGTGACCCGCTTCGGCATGCCGGTCACGCTGGCGCTGGTGCCGGTATTTGTTGCGGCCGGCTTGCTGATCCTGGCCGTTGCGCCGTTACTGACCGTGCTGCTGGCGTTCCAGGTCGGTCGGCGCGCCGGCAACTACGCGATCACGAGACCGGCTCGTGAGATGCTCTTTACGGCAGTCGACCGGGAGACGCGTTTCAAGGCCAAGCCGGTCATCGACATCGCGGTTTACCGTGGCGGCGATGCCGTCAGCAGTATGGCGTTCGCGGGGCTGACCGACGGACTCGGCCTGGGTCTCGGCGCGGTCGCAGCCGTCGGCGCCGGAATCGCTTCGGTCTGGGCCGGCGTCGGTTACTACCTGGGCAAGCTGTTCACCCGGTCAGCCGACGTGTCTCATCCCTCCGCGAATGCTCCCGAAACCGCTTAGGCCGTCGGCTTCATCAGCTTCTGCAGGTCCGCCAGCACGCGTTTCGAGTGATTCTCGGGATCGACCTTTGCGTAGTGTTTGGCGACGTTGCCGTCCGGGTCGATGATGAACGATTCGCGGCTCGCATAGCGGAACGCAGCGAGCTTCTTCAGGACGCCGTAGTCCTCCGCGGTTTTCGCATCTGCGTCTGACAAGAGCGAGAACGGCAGACTGTATTTCTCGGCAAAGGCCTCATGCGACTCGATGTCGTCCAGGCTGACACCGAGGATCACGGCGCCGACATCCTCGAAGGCAAAAATATTGTCGCGGAAAGCACAGGCTTCCTTGGTGCATCCGGGGGTGTCGTCTTTGGGGTAAAAATAGACCACGACCCACTGCCCACGGTATTGATCGAGCGAATGCCAGTCGCCTTTCTGGTCCTGAAGGCGAAAACCGGGTGCAGGATCGCCGACATCGAACGGGGCGGCCGCTGCGGCGGTCAGCACGAGTGCGACGAGGGCGCCGCCGAGTAGTTTGCTTGAAGTCTTGATCATCTTCCCGATCTCCGTCTCTGGTTCAGATTGACTCTTTCGTGTGCGGCACCGTTGTCGCCTGGCGGAACGTTCAGCAGGTTGCCACCATCCTAATCGAAATAGCGTGCCTGATGACGTTTCTACGCGCCAATGCGCGTGCGGGATCATTCGGCGAGCGGCCAGACTGGCGACGCATATATCGACACTTGTCCTTGTAGGCCATCCGACGTTCTGGGTACCATCGGCGATCATGAGATTCAAGGATTCAGCCCCGAGTCCCGAGCAGTGGAGCCGCGACATCGGCCTCGTATTGCCGGGTGGCGGCGCACGTTGCGCTTACCAGGTCGGCGTCCTGAAGGCCATCGCCGAACTCATGCCAAAGCGGTCGCCGAGTCCGTTCCCGGTGATCAGTGGAACGTCGGCCGGAGCGATCAACTCCATCGTCCTTGCCACCAGGGCGCGACGATTTCAGCATGCGGTCGCGGATATGGAGCGAGTCTGGGGCAATTTTCGGACGGAGCAGGTATTTCGCAGCGACTCGTTGACGATGCTCAAGACCAGCGCGAACTGGTTATTCAGTATCGTCATGGGCGGGCGCCTCGGATCGAACCCCAAATCCTTGCTCGACAACAGTCCGCTGCGGGAGCTGTTGTCGCGATATATCCGGTTGAGTCACATCAACGATTCGATCGAGCGCGGGTTCCTCGACGCCATTGCGGTTACCGCCGCGGGCTATGGTTCGGCGCGCTCAATCTCTTTTTACCAGGGCCTCGAAGAGTTCGAGCCATGGCGGCGTGTTCGACGTATGGGGATCCCGGCCGAAATCACCCTGGATCACCTGATGGCGAGCGTCGCGGCACCGCTGGTGTTTCCGCCGGTTCAGGTCGGCCGCGAGTATTTCGGCGATGGCGCGATGCGCCAGGCGACGCCGCTATCGCCGGCCGTGCGCCTCGGTGCGCGCCGATTGCTCGTGATCGGCGTTCGGAACGAAGAGAAAGACCCGGAGCCGGGTCCGGATGATGTCGTGCCGTTCCCGAGTTTCGGCCGCATCGCCGGCTACATGCTCGATGCTCTGCTGATGGACGGATTGTCATCCGATCTCGAACGTCTGGCGCGATTGAACCAGATCGTCAACGCGCAACCCGCGAAGACACTGATCGGCGATTTTCCCACGCTTCGGTCGATCGATACGATGATCATGATGCCGAGTCAGGACGTTCGTGACATTGCGTTGCGCCACCTGCACGAGATGCCCAGGCCGGTGCGGATTCTGATGCGCGGGCTCGGCGCGCTGAATTATGGCGGACGCCAGCTCGTCAGCTACCTGTTGTTCGAGTCAGGATATACGCGCGAACTGATTCGTCTCGGTTACTCGGATGCCATGGACCGACGCCAGCAACTGATCGACTTCATGCAGGGCGTGCCGCTGGACGAGCCCAGCGGCGTCGTGGGGTGGCGGGATCTCAGCGACGAGTATTCGCAGCGTCTGCCGATACTGAATATCGACGAGAAAACCGCACGGGCCTGATTCGCTGCAGGCGCGCGCCATACTTCGTCTTTACTCGGCTCACTGATCTTGTGACCGGCCGGCACACGCCAATTGCGTTATGCAAGCGCGCCCTGTGTTGCAGTTCGCAAACCGACGGGGTTCAGGTCAGGAAGAGCGTTCCGAGGCCGAGAAAGGTGGCGAAGCCGATCACATCGGTAATGGTGGTCAGCACCACGGTGCCGGCGAGTGCCGGGTCGATGCGCATCTTGTTCAGTATCAGCGGGATGGCGAAACCGGCCAGGGCCGCTGCGAACAGGCTGATGATCAGCGACGAGCCGATGATGACGCCGACTTCCCACGAGCTGTTGAACAGCGTGATCGTGACGGCGGCCACCACGACGGCCCATAACAATCCGTTCAGCAGACCGACGGCGATTTCTTTGCGCAACAGTGTGCGGGCGTTGGATTCTTCGACGCGGCCGAGCGCCATGCCGCGAATCATCAAGGTCAGCGTCTGGCTTCCGGCGATGCCGCCCATGCTGGCTACGATCGGCATCAGGATCGCGAGTATGACCACCTGCTCGAGTGCGGGTCGGAAGAGCGCGACGACCGCGGAGGCGAGAAATGCGGTGGCGAGATTGACGCCGAGCCAGATCGCGCGTCGCTGCGTGCTGGTCACGACCGGCGCAAACATGTCGTCCTCTTCGTCCAGGCCGGCCATGCTCAGGATGTCGTGATCGGCCTGTTCCTGGATCACGTCCATGACGTCATCCACCGTGATCTGTCCGAGCAGGCGGCCATCGTCATCGACGACCGCCGCGGCGACGAGATCGCGAGCCTGGAACACGGTGGCGACCTCCACGGCCGTCTCATCGGCATGGATCGGTTCGACCGAATCGTCCATCACGTCGCCGACCAGGCAGTCTTCGTGATGCGTTACGAGCCGTGAGAAGTACAGAACGCCGATGTACTTGTCGTCGCGGTCCACGACGAATACGGCTGGCGTCTGGTCCGGCAGATCGCCGGCGCGGCGCAGGTAGCGCATGACGACTTCCAGCGTCACGTCGGTCCGCACCGAGCGTGTGTCCGGGTCCATCAGGCCGCCCGCGGAATCCTCCGGAAAGGACAGCACCGACTCGAGCTGCTCGAGATCTTCGCTGGACAGCGATTCCTTGACGCGATCCGACATCTCGTTCGGCAGATCCGCGACGATGTCGGCGAGGTCATCGATCTCGAGGCCTTCGGTCGCAGCGACTACCGCTTCGGTACCGACGTCCTCCGCGAGGCGCGTGCGAACCTCGTCGTTCAGTTCGGCGAGGATGTCACCTTCGTCTTCTTCGTCGCAGAGCTTCCAGACAACCGGCCGCTCGCTTGGCGGCAGCGACTCGAGAATCAGCGCGACTTCGGCCGGATGCAGCGCGGCCACGATTTCGCGGGCAGAATCGAGTCGGCCGTCTTCCAGCGCTTCAAGCAGCAATCCGAGATCGGTTTTCTTGGCTGATTCCACCGGGGAGACCTCCTTGGACCGGCCAATCCATCCCCGCAATGCGGGGCGCATGGATCGCCGGATTGGCGCACGTGGGGGCATTCGCCCCCGGCCGGGCGGGGCCGAGTGTAGCCGGGAATCAGATCGAGGTCTATTTGAGCGCGCCCGCGGCCAACACGCCGCAAGGCCCGGGTCAGTCCGATGGCAGCTCGTTATGGCGGGTCAACACGTGCGCATACGTAGTGCCGAGTTCCGCCGCGAGTTTTTCCGCCATGTAGACCGAGCGGTGCTGACCGCCGGTGCATCCTAGCGCAACGGTCAGGTAGTTTCGATTGAAATCGATGTACTCGGGAATCCACTTCTGCAGGAACGCCAGGATATCGGCATACATCTCCTGCACGTTGCTTTTCTTCTCGAGGAACTCCACGACGGCAAGGTCTTTGCCCGTCAGCGCGCGCAGGTGCATCTCCCAATAGGGATTTGGAAGGCAGCGCAGGTCGAAGATGAAGTCAGCGTCAGTCGGCAGGCCATGCTTGAAGCCGAAAGATTCGATCAGGATGGACAACTCGTGATCGGGACGTCCGCTGACTCTCTGACGAATCGTGTCGCGCAGCTCGTAGACGTTGGTGCGGGTCGTGTCGACGATGATGTCGGCGGAGTCGATAATCGGGCCCAGGAGATCCCGCTCTCGCTCGATCGCTTCCTGCAGACTCATGCCCTTGTCGGCAAGCGGATGTTTGCGGCGCGTTTCGGAATAGCGTTTGAGCAGGATGTCGTCTTCCGCCTGCAAGAATACGACCTCGCACTGTATGCCGCGCTCGCGAATGTCGTGGACGAGGGCGGGTAGGGACTCGAGGTCGTCAGGGCGATTGCGTGCATCGACGCCAATCGCGAGATTGTCATAGAAGTCTTCTTTGGTCTCGATGACGCGCGACACCAGCGTATCGAGCAATGCGGCGGGCATGTTGTCGATGCAATAGAAGTCCAGGTCCTCGAGGACATGGAGGGCGACCGTCTTGCCGGAGCCGGACAGGCCGCTGACGATAATCAGGCGCATAAATTATCGCGCTCGATGAAGGAAGACGTCAGGAGTAGTCGCGCTTCATCGAATCGCGCGCGTGGTGGTCCGTCAGTTTTTCCTTGTGTTTTTTGATCTGGCGGTCGAGCTTGTCAACCAGCCCGTCGATGGCCGCGTACATGTCGTCTTCGACCGCGTCGGCGAACAAAGTATTGCCGCTGACGCTAATTTTTGCCTCGGCCTTATGGCGGAGCTTTTCGACTGTCAAAATGCAGTTGACGGCCGTCACATTGTCGAAATGTCGTTCGATCCGGTCGAACTTTGTGTTCAGGTAGTCCTTGAGGGCAGGCGTGATTTCGACGTGATGACCGGTGAGATTAACTTGCATTGATGGTTTCTCCTCATTATTTACCTAGTCGGCCGCTCGCGGCGCTCGCTGGAAGGCGCGATCTTCATTGCTTCGCGGTACTTGGCGACCGTGCGCCGTGCGATCTTGGTTCCTTCGTCCGCCAGCAATGTCACGATTTTACTGTCACTGAGCGGTTTTTGGGGATTCTCCTGGCCGATTAGCCGACGGATTTTGGCCCGGATGGCCGTGGATGATTGTTCCGTTCCGTCCGTGGCAGACAGCTGGCTGGAGAAGAAATACCGAAATTCGAGCACACCCCTCGGAGTATGCATGTATTTATTGGCCGTGACGCGCGAGATGGTCGATTCATGCATGTCGATGACCTCCGCGATGTCGCGCAGAACCATGGGTTTCATGGCTTCCTCGCCTTTTTCGAAGAAGTCGACCTGCCGTTCGACGATGCACATGGCCACCTTAAGTAAAGTGTCGTGCCGGATTTCAAGGCTGCGGACGAGCCACCGGGCTTCCTGCAGTTGCGTGCGCAGGTTGGCATGCTGGCCGTTGCCACGCAGCATATCGGCATAGGTCTGGTTGACCTTCAGCCGGGGGGCGATGGAGCGATTGACCTCGACCGTCCACTGACCGTCGAGCTTGCGCACGTAGACGTCGGGAACGATGTATTCGGTCCGGCCGGACGCGATCGCCGCCCCCGGGCGAGGGTGGCACGAACGAACCAGCGCCAGCGCGGCGTCCAGTTCCTCGTCCGAGACGCCGAGTCGCCTGCGCAGGGCGGCGTATTCCTGCTCGGCGACGGCGTCCAGGTGACCATCGGCGATCCGCAGGGCCAGGTCGCGGCCCGGCACCGTGTCGTCGAACTGGCGCAGCTGGATCCGAATGCACTCGCCGAGGTCGCGCGCGCCGACGCCAATCGGGTCGAGTGTCTGCAGTTTGAGCAGGGCTCGCTCGATTTCGTCCTGCGAGAAATTCGCCTCGCCATGCAACAGCTGCTGGATCGTCTCCAGCGACTCGGTGACATAGCCATCCTCGTTGATGGCGTCGACGATCGCCTGGCCGATCACGACCTCGCGCGGCGAAAAGTGCTCCATCTCGAGCTGCCATAGCAGGTGATCCCGCAGCGTCTCGTCGCTGTGGTCCGCCAGTTCGGGTCGTCTGGAGTCGTCCGCCCAGGAGTCGCCACTACCGCCGGTCGGCATGTCGCTCCAGAGATTCGATTCTTCGCTTTCGCCGGCGACAACGGCCGGTTCGTCGATCTCGGCCGGCGGTGGCTCGGGGTCTTCGCTCTCGAGCATGACGTTCTCGGCCAACGCCTCCTCGATCTGCGTATTCAGTTCGAGTAACGGCATCTGCAGCAGCCGGATAGCCTGCTGAAGCTGCGGCGTCATCGTCAGCTGCTGGCCGAGCTTCAGCTGTAAAGAGAGCTTCATGATCTTAGTTTACAGACTAAAACTTTCGCCCAAGTAGACTTCGCGCACATGCTGGTTGCCGAGTATTTCGTCCGGCGCGCCCTGCGCGATCATGGTGCCGTCATTCAGGATGTAGGCGCGCTCGCAGATACCGAGCGTCTCACGGACGTTGTGGTCGGTGATCAGGACGCCGATGTCCCGCGCGGACAGGTGGCGGATGATGCGCTGGATGTCCAGCACGGATATCGGATCGACGCCCGCGAACGGCTCGTCCAGCAGGACGAAGCGTGGCTCGGCCGCCAGCGCCCTGGCGATTTCGACGCGGCGGCGTTCCCCGCCCGACAGACTGATCCCGAGACTGTTGCGTACGTGATGTATGTGCAGCTCATCGAGGAGTTCCTCGAGCAGTCTTTCCTGGTCGGCACGGCTCAGTTCCGTGCGCGTTTGCAGGATCGCCAAAATGTTCTTTTCGACCGACAGCTTGCGGAACACCGAGGCTTCCTGGGGCAGATAGCCGAGGCCGATGCGTGCCCGCTGGTGCATCGCCAGCGGCGTGATGTCCTTACCGTCCAGCATGATGCGACCGCTGTCAGCAGCGATCAGTCCGACGATCATATAAAAAGCGGTCGTTTTCCCGGCGCCATTCGGCCCGAGCAATCCGACGACTTCGCCGCTGCTGATTTCGAGCGAGATGCCCTTGACGACCTGGCGGAACTTGAAGCGCTTCGACAGATTCTCTGCGGACAGAATACTCACTGTAATTCACCCGCCTCGAGTTTCTTCATGCTGTCTTCCGGCGGGATGATCTTCATGCGAATCTGGCCGCTATCGTCGGCATCGGCCAGGATGATTTCGCGGACGAGGTCATACGAAATCCGGTCGCCGGTGACCTCATTCGAGCCATCGCTGAGCCAGGCCTCTTCACTCATGCTGACGACGCCGCCGTCGACATCGTATTGCACGCTGTTCGCGCGACCGGTCGTGGTGGTGACTTCGGTTTCCTCATTACGCGACGCGGCGACCTGTTGAAACCGCACGGGCTTCCCGGTCATCTCGGCGTTACGAATACGATGCTCCTGAAACAGGATGTCGGCATAGTCGGCCCATGCGGTCGTGCCGATATTCTCAATGACGACGTTGCCCGAAAACTCCCAGCGCGTGTTCTCGAAGTCGAGGCGCGTCGCAATGGCCTCGTCGGCATCGATGCTGAGCGGGCCTTGCCGGATCTTCAATTTGCGAAATACCAGGCGGTTCCTCTTGCGGTCGAATTCGGAGGACTCTGCATCGAGATCGATCGGTAACGTCTTGAGTGTCGCAACGTCCGGCATATCCGGTAACTCTTGCGAATCTATGGGCGCGGCCAGCGCGACCAGCAATACGAAACTAATTGATCGTTTTAGGATTGAAGCTGCCATTGACGTCCGCGAGTAACTGCAGTCGGTCTTCCTTGAAATACGCGCGCAATCCGGTTGCTGACACGCTGTTCGTTGCGTAGTCGATTGTGACTCGATGCTCTGTTTCGGCAACGTATGTATCCGTATCGAGCTCCAGGAAATCGGTTCTAATCGTGATGGGCGTGTCGTTCTCGTCATGCGTTTCGGCAACGACGTCACCGCTCAGCTCTATGATATTACGTTCTGGCGGAATGTGTCCGGTATTGGCCCGCAGATCCCATGGAATCGACGACAGCGGGTCGTACTCCACGGATACCTGGTCGAGGATGATCGTGTCCGATTCCGTATTCTGCTTGGCATTCTCTGTTCTGACCCTGTAACGGGTCTGGCCATCCTCGCCCGTGACGATCAACTCGGCGGAAGTCATGTAGTAGCCGAGTCCGAGCCGGGCGCTCGTCGGTCGATCTTCGGCATCGTCGGTATTGCGCATCAACAGGACGCCGCTGGCGACGGCCGCGATCAGCAATAACACGAGTTGGGTCCAGTTTTGCATTGTGCTGTCAGGCGCTCGATTGTCCGTGTAGCGAGACCAGCAGGTCGCAGATTTCGCGCACCGCGCCGCGCCCGCCCGCCAGCGATGTCGTCCAGTCCGCCGCGGCCAGGACGTCCGGATGCGCATCGGCGACCGTAATCCCGAGGGCGCAGGGTTGCATGATCGCAAGGTCGGGCGTGTCATCGCCGACGCAGGCCACTTGGTCGAGCCCGACCCCGAGTTCGGCGAGCAGTCCGTCGAGCGCCGCGCGCTTGTCCTTCTGTCGGAGCAGGACGTGACGGATGCCCAGTTCCTGCAGGCGGCGTTCTACCGCTTCGCCGCCGCGGCCGGAGATGATGGCGATCTCGATCCCTGCGCGCAGCGCCTGTTTCATGCCAAGGCCGTCGCGGACATTGAACGACTTGTATTCCGCGTCGCCGGGTCCGTAGTGCAGGCGCCCGTCGGTCATGACGCCGTCGACGTCGAGCACGAGCAGCCGAATTCCTGCGGCGGCGTTTTCGACAGCGGCTGTGAGTTCGCGTTTGCTCATGCTTTACATGACGCCGGCGCGGAGCAGGTTGTGAATGTTCAGCGCGCCGACCAGTTTGTCGTCGGCATCGATCACGAGCAGACCGTTGATGCGCTTGGTCTGCATGATCCATACGGTTTCGGCGGCGAGTTGATCGGGCCGCACCGTCGTGCCGCGGTCGGTCATGACGTCGGCCATGATCGTCTTGTGCAGATCCACATTGCGATCAAGCGCCCTGCGCAGGTCGCCGTCCGTGAAGACTCCGAGCACGGAGTCGTTATCGTTGACGACGGCCGTCATGCCGAGGCCTTTCTGCGTCATTTCCATCAGTCCGTCGACGAGCAGCGCGTCTTCGGCGACGCGCGGCACGTCGTCACCCTTGAACATGATGTCTTCGACGCGGAGGAGAAGGCGTTTGCCGAGCGATCCGCCAGGATGCGACAGCGCGAAGTCTTCTTCCGTGAAGCCGCGACATTCCAGCAGCGCGACCGCGAGTGCATCGCCCATGGCCATGGTCGCAGTGGTGCTCGACGTCGGGGCCAGGTTCAGCGGGCAGGCTTCCTCGCTGACGCCCGTGTCCAGGACGACGTCGGCTGCATCCGCCAGGGTCGATTCGGTGATGCCGGTCAGTGTGATCAGCGGCACTCCGAGGCGCTTCAGGAGCGGCAGTATCGTGACGATCTCTGCCGTGTCCCCGGAGTTCGAAATCGCGATCACCGCATCCTTCGGCGTAATCATGCCGAGGTCGCCGTGGCTCGCTTCGCCGGGATGCACGAAAAACGATGGCGTGCCGGTGCTGGCTAGCGTCGCGGCAATTTTACCGCCGACGTGCCCGGACTTGCCCATGCCGGTGACGATCACGCGGCCGTCGCAATTCAGGCAGATGCGGCAGGCCTCGGCGAAGCTGTCGCCGATGCGCGCAATCAGTTCCTCGATTGCCCGGGCTTCCGTCTGCAGGACGCGCTTGGCCGTCTCGCGAAACGATCGATTGTCTCTTTGTGCTGGCATCTAAAAAGTCTGGAACGCAATCACACCCATGTAGGCGATGAATCCGGCCAGCAACACGGCACCATGCCAGCGGCTGACTCGAATCGTTTCCGACCAATTGTACGCCATGAAGAAAAACGTGATTGTGAACGCCAGCATCACCGGCAGATGCACGCGTACCGCGCTCGGATCCAGCGTGGCCGGCTGGATCGCGGCGGCGATGCCAATCACGGCGAGCGAATTGAAACCGTTGGAGCCGATGATATTGCCGAACGCCAGGCCGTATTCGCCCTTGCGCGCCGATGTCAGTGACACCGCGAGTTCCGGCAGGCTGGTGCCGAATGCGATAACAGTGATGCCGATAATCAGGTTCGAGATGCCCAATTCGATGGCGATCGATTCGCTGCCCCAGACCAGCGCCTTCGCCCCGATGCTGAGTGCCGTCAGACCGGCGACGATGCGCGCGACGGCGGCACCCGTGGTCAGGTCGGTCGGGATCTCGGATTCGTATTCGGCCTCGATCGCATCGTGGCCCCGCGTACGCATGCCGAGCTGGATAATCCAGTAGATAAATCCCACGAACACGGCCAGCAGAACAAAGCCTTCCCAGCGTGCCAGGTGATTGTCGGTGAAGAAGATGACCGGCACGATACTGACGGCGACCATCACCGGGAATTCTCTACGCAATGTCTGCGAATGGACGACCAGCGGAAAGGCCAGGGCCGTCGCGCCACCGATGAGGCCGATGTTGGCGATGTTCGAACCGATCGCGTTGCCGATCGCGAGGTCGGGTGCGCCGCTCAACGCGGCCGCTATCGAGACGAGGATTTCGGGTGCGGAGGTCGCGAAACCGACGATCGTCAGGCCGACCAGCATCGGCGATACGCCGTAATTTCTGGCCGTCGCGCTGGCGCCCATGACCATCAGGTCCGCGCCCCATATGAGTAGCGCCAGGCCGACAATGATCGCGATGGAATACATTAACATGGGCGACGATTATAATGACCAATCAGGCCTCGCCGGGTATATAAGTGAATGACACCGAACGAAATCGAACAACTCATCGAATCTCATCTTGACAATTGCAACGTGACCGTTCGCAGCGACGACAACACGCACTACGAGGCCGTGGTCATCGCGAGTTCGTTCGACGGCAAGCGGCCGTTACAGCGCCATCAGATGGTGTATGCGGCTCTAGGCGACAAAATGGGCCGCGAGATACATGCCCTGTCGATCCAGGCAATGACGCCCGACGAAGCCGCCGCCGACGGTGGATAAGCTCGCCATCACCGGCGGGCGCCGCCTCGAAGGCGAAGTCCGGATTTCCGGCGCCAAGAACGCAACCCTGCCCATTCTGTCCGCGGCCATCCTGACGGGCGAGCGCGTGATCATCGGCAACGTTCCGCACCTGCGCGATGTGACGACAACGATCGAGCTGCTCGGGCGCATGGGCGTCGAGACCACGATTCACGAGGGCATGCGCGTCGAAGTAGACGCCGCCAATCTCGACAATTTCGCCGCTCCTTACGAACTGGTGAAGACGATGCGTGCGTCGGTTCTCGTGCTGGGCCCCTTGCTCGGCCGGTTCGGACGTGCGGATGTGTCTCTGCCCGGCGGCTGTGCCATCGGCGCCCGTCCGGTCGACCTGCATGTCACCGGTCTCAGAGCAATGGGCGCGACGGTCGACATCGAGGACGGCTATATCCGCGCCCACGCCGACCGTCTGCGAGGCGCGAACATCGTGCTCGACAAGGTCACCGTGACCGGTACCGAGAACCTGATGATGGCCGCCGTGCTGGCCGATGGCCAGACGGTCCTCGAGAATGCGGCGCGCGAGCCCGAGGTCGTCGATCTGGCGGATTTTCTGAACAGCATGGGCGCGCGTGTCAGTGGCGCCGGCACCAATCGCATCGTCATCGACGGGGTGGAAGCCCTGCATGGCGCAGAGTTTGACGTGCAGCCCGATCGCATCGAGACCGGCACGTTTCTCGTCGCCGGTGCGATCACGCGTGGCCACGTAAGGACCACGCACGCGCGGCCCGAGCACCTCGAATCCGTATTGGCCAAGCTGCGGGATGCCGGCGCCCGCATCGAGACGGGACCCGACTGGATCGAGCTGTCGATGGACGCCCGGCCGCGAGCCGTGGAAGTCAGCACCGACCCGTATCCGGCATTCCCGACCGACATGCAGGCACAGTTCATGGCGCTCGACTGCGTGGCCGACGGCGTCGGCACGATTACCGAGAACGTTTTCGAGAATCGTTTCATGCACGTGCACGAATTACAGCGGATGGGCGCGAAAATCCGGCTCGAAGGCCATACGGCCATTATTCAGGGTGTCGAGCACCTGCAAGCCGCGCCGGTCATGGCAACGGATCTGCGTGCGTCCGCCGGCCTCGTATTGGCGGGCCTCGTCGGCGATGGCGAAACGATAGTCGATCGTATTTACCACATCGATCGGGGCTATGAGTGCATCGAGGAAAAGCTGGCCCAGCTCGGCGCGAGCATTCGACGCATCGGCTGACCATTCTGTTTTTGCGCAAGTCGGCGCCCGATGACGTCGCGAGAGCCTTTATTCATGCGGCACCGGTAGGCAATACGACAATCGCCTGTGTATAATTCGCCCGGTTTCGATGCACCGGCCTAATGGGTGGTACAGGCAGCCGGGTGTGTGGGTTCCATCTCCATGGTCTTTGAATTCGATTGGTTGAATTCGATTGAAAGAGTCGCCGCAACAAAAAATGGCCAAAACGGTGGTTCACTGTTTTTTCGCCTTGGCCGGGCGTTGCCAATCGACCGTATCTGAAAATTTCTAGAGGATTAGCTCGATGAGTGAAAAGTCGGGTCTCAACCGGCGGCATTTCCTGAGCGTCGCTACGAGTGTGGCCGGCGCAGCAGGCGTCGGCATGGCCGCGGTGCCCTTCGTCATGTCTTTCAAGCCGAGCGCCAAAGCGCAGGCGCTGGGCGCACCGGTGCAGATCGATATCGGCAAACTCGAGGAAGGCCAGATGGTTCGCAGCATGTGGCGCGGCAAGCCGGTCTGGGTCCTGAAGCGGTCGCCGGCGATGCTGGATCGCATGCGCGAGAGCGGAGCGAAGCTCGCGGACCCGAACTCGGAGGTCGAGACACAACAGCCGGCTTTCGCGCAAAACGAAGACCGTTCGTTGAAGCCCGAAGTCCTGGTCGTGCTCGGCGTTTGTACCCACCTCGGCTGCGCACCCCTCGAGCGCTTCGACGTGGCGCCGGCGGACCTCGGGCCGGATTGGGTCGGCGGATTCTACTGCCCGTGCCACGGTTCGAAGTTTGACCTGTCCGGCCGCGTATACGCGGGTGTACCGGCGCCGACCAACCTGGTCGTGCCGCCGTACCGTTATCTCAGTGAGACGCTGATTCTGGTCGGCGACGACACGGGAGCAAGTGCATGAGTAATGGAGTCCGGCGCGATGCCGTAACGGAGCAGACGATCATGTCGCGCATGGGCGACAAGGGCGCGGAGTTCGTCGACTGGATCGACGCTCGTTTCCCGATGTCGAAGATGCTGAAGGAACACGCCACGGAGTACTACGCGGCGAAGAACTTCAATGTCTGGTACGTGTTCGGCGTACTGGCCATGGTTGTCCTGATCATTCAACTGCTCACGGGTATTTTCCTGACCATGAGCTACAAGCCGGACGCCGAAAAGGCGTTCGCGTCCGTCGAATACATCATGCGGGATGTCGAATGGGGCTGGCTCATTCGCTATATGCATTCCACCGGCGCATCGGCATTTTTTATTGTCGTCTATCTCCACATGTTTCGCGGGATGATGTACGGCTCTTACAAGAAGCCTCGCGAGCTCCTGTGGATCATCGGCATGCTGATCTACATGATGCTGATGGCCGAAGGATTTCTCGGTTATCTGCTGCCCTGGGGGCAGATGTCGTACTGGGGCGCGCAGGTGATCGTTTCGCTATTTGGCGCCATCCCGGGCATCGGCGAAGGGCTCGTCGAATGGATTCGGGGCGACTACTTCATATCGGATATCACGCTTAATCGGTTCTTCGCGCTGCATGTCATCGCGGTGCCGCTGGCGCTGATCATGCTCGTGGTCATGCACATACTCGCCCTCCACGAGACCGGCTCGCTGAATCCGGACGGTATCGAGATCAAGGAGCACAAGGGCCCCGACGGGATCCCGCTGGACGGCGTGGCATTCCACCCGTACCTCACGGCCAAGGACCTCGTCGCGATCGTCATATTCCTGGCGGCGTTCTCGGGCGTCGTTTTCTTCGCGCCGGAGATGGGTGGGTATTTCCTCGAGCACGCCAACTTCGAGCCTGCGAATCAGCTCAAGACGCCCGAACACATCGCGCCGGTCTGGTACTACACGCCGTTCTACGCAATCCTTCGCGCGGTACCCAGCAAGGGCTTCGGCGCATTTCTGATGGCGACGGCGATCATCTTGCTCTTCTTCCTGCCGTGGCTTGATCGGTGCAAGGTCAAGTCGATCCGTTATCGTGGCTGGACGTTCAAGGTCGCCCTGACGGTCTTCGCGATCAGCTTCGTAGCGCTCGGCTACCTGGGTCTCCAGCCGGCGGTGGAGCCGTTCGTAACCATCACGCGAATCTTCACCATTCTGTACTTCTCGTTCTTCGTCTTCATGCCAATTTATACCCGGTTCGAGAAGACCAAGCCCGTTCCCGAGCGGGTCACCTGGGACCACTGAGGGAATATGACGATGAATATGTTCCAGGGGAGTAGTGAATTGGTTCATTCGAAACAGCAGGGTCGAGTGGTGATTGCATCGCACGTCGCCGGACTCGCTCTAATCGCGTCGCTGATCTTTGCGCCGTTGTCGGCATTGGCGGCGGGTGGCTCAACGCCGTTGCTGCATGCGGGCAACGACGTCAGCAACACCAGCTCACTGCAGAGGGGCGCGCGGAATTTCGTCAATTACTGCATGGGTTGCCACTCGGCGAAGTACGTCCGGTACAACCGGCTCGCGGCCGATTTGCAGATCAGCGAGGATCAGCTCGTCAATAACCTGATGTTCGCCGGCGGCAAACCCCACGATCGCATGGAAATCGCGATGCCGGCCGTCGATGCGGAGCGCTGGTTCGGCGTGGCACCGCCTGACCTGTCCCTGATCGCGCGCAGCCGCGGCACGGACTACCTGTTCACATTCCTGAAGGGTTTCTACGTAGACGAATCGCGGCCGACGGGCGTCAACAACATCGTGCTCGAGAGCGCGGCCATGCCCAATGTGCTGTGGCAGTTACAGGGAAGCCAGCGCGCGCTGTTCTCGGATGAAGAACACGACGGCGTCGTCACCCATTTGTTCGAAGGATTCGAGCAGATCGAACCCGGCGCGTTGTCGCCGGAAGAGTTCGATCAATTCGTGCGTGATCTCGTCAATTTTCTCGAGTACATCGGCGAGCCGGTCCAGATGCAGCGCCGTCAGTTGGGCGTCTGGGTGCTTATCTTCCTGCTCGTCTTCGGTCTGTTCTCGTGGGCGCTGAAGCAGGAAATCTGGAAAGACATCAAGTAAGCGGCGCATCTGCGCCGAAGCAAGGAGCACCACACAGTGATCGCGGAGTTTAAATTATGGCCACCACGGCGAGCGGACGGGCAGCTATGACGTTGTTCTCCAGTCCCACCTGTTTTTACAGCCATCGGACGCGACTCGTTCTGGCCGAAAAGAACATCAGCGTTGAGGTCGTGAATGTCGAAGGGCCGGAATTGCCCGAGGATCTTCTCGATCTGAATCCGTATCACAGCGTGCCGACGCTGGTCGATCGCGACCTCGTCCTCTACGACTCGCGCGTCATCATCGAATATCTCGACGAGCGTTTTCCGCACCCGCCGCTGATGCCGGTTGATCCGGTCACCCGGGCGCAGTTCCGGCTCGCGCTCTACCGGATCGAGAAAGACTGGTATTACCTCGCCGATCAGCTCGAAACGGCTTCCGATCGCAAGCAGGTCGCGCGTACGCGCAAGATGCTCGAAGAGACGATCGTCGCGAGCAGTGAAGTTTTCGGCGCGAGGAAGTTTTTCCTGGCCGATGAATTCTCGCTGGTCGATTGCAGCATCGCGCCGATTTTGTGGCGCCTGACTTCATACGAGATCGAATTGCCGCCATCGGCACGACCAATCGAGAAGTATATGGACACGGTCTTCTCTCGACGCTCGTTTCAGGACAGCTTGACCGAGCTCGAGCAGGAGATGCGACAGTAGGTGAGGGGTTTAGCGTGAGTTCGAGCGAGATCCCGCAACGGCCATACCTGTATCGTGCCCTGCACGAGTGGATGACCGACAATGGCTATACGCCGCACATCGTCGTCGATGCAAGTGACGAGCAAACCTATGTGCCGGCGGAGTTCGTCGAGGACGGGCGTATCGTACTGAATATCAGTTACGCCGCCACGCATGGGCTCGTCCTGGGCAATGACGAAATTTCATTCCAGGCGCGCTTCGGTGGCAAACCGGTGAACCTGTCGATTCCAGCCTCCGCGGTGCTCGGGATCTACGCGCGCGAAACGGGCGAGGGCATGATTTTCGCCGAAGAAACGGATGCCGATGCAGGCGATGCCGAGGTCGTCGAGACGGAGGTTCCAAACGACGACGAAGGTGGAGAGGACGATCCGCCGGAGCGACCCGACCGGTCGCACTTACGCGTCGTTAAATAGCGCCTGATCGATCGCGTCACACAGGCAATGAATAATGACCAGGTGAACTTCCTGGATTCGTGCCGTTCGGTCGCTCGGGACGCGTAACTCGACGTCGCCATCCTTCATCGCTGCTGCGATCGGTCCGCCGTCGCGGCCGGTCAGCCCAACGATGCTCATGCTCCTGTCATGTGCCGCGTGCACCGCGTCGAGCACGTTCGGCGAATTCCCCGAGGTCGAGATCGCGAGCAGGCAGTCGCCCGGGTTGCCGAGCGCGTGGACCTGCTTGGAAAATATCTGCACGTAGGCATAGTCGTTCGCGATCGAGGTCAGCGTCGAGCTGTCGGTCGTTAGTGCGACGGCCGGCAATCCCGGTCGCTCCATCTCGAACCGGTTCAGCAGTTCCGCGGAGAAATGCTGCGCGTCGCCAGCGGATCCGCCATTACCGCAGCTCAGAATCTTGCCGCCCTTTTTCAAGGTGTCGATCATGACTGCGGCCGCATCGGAAATGGCGGTCGCGAGGGTCGTCATCGAGTTTTGTTTGACCTCGATGCTCTCCTCGAAATGACTCACTATGCGTTGCGTATCCGTCATCGCAGAAGCCTTCGTATTTGCTAAAGATCGTCGATTGTAAACGCGCCGCGAATCCACTTCATTCCCGCGTCGCCCAGCGATCCGTGAATGCTGACGACATCAAAGCGGATAGGCGCGTCGCGCCACCGGGGATGTTGCTGCACGAAGTGCCGCGTGGCGAGCGCGACGCGGCGCAGTTTCGGCGGCGTCAGGCTCTCGTGCGGCTGCATCAGGCGCGTGCTGCTGCGGTAGCGCACCTCGACGACGACCAGGGTCATGGCGTCCGACATGACCAGATCGAGCTCGCCGAGACGGCAGCGGTAGTTCGACGCGATCCACCGCAGGCCGTGATGTTCCAGCCGTCGCCTGGCTAGTCGCTCGGCCGCTCGGCCGGATTCGAGGTGCTCGGCCACGCGCTCACGCCGTCCGTTGACGGGTATGCAGCGGGCCCCGACGAGATGGGCGCCGGCTCCATGAGCTCGGGGCTGCCACGCTGAATCCGCGCCCAGGCCAGTCGCCGAAGAATTCTGCCGTTGTTATCGACATATAAAGTGCCCGTCATTCCCTGCAGGTACTCGGTCTGCCAGGCCGTGCCCGAATTCAGCATCGGAATAAGCCGATACGCGTCGAAACCCAATGCGTACAGCCGCGAACGGCGCTTCGCCTGCGCGGGCCAGTGTCGCGCGATCGACTGGCGGACCTGCACCGACTGACCATCCGGCTCGATCAGCCATGGAATGTCCGGAAACATGATGCCGTTCAGGTCGGCGTTGTTGCGCGTTCCCTCCTGGTAGATTGCGCTGGTGGAGTAAGTCGGCACAGAGCCGGCATAGTGGAAGCGCAACTGCGGCCGTATCAGCTTGCCGGCCTGTTCCGTGGCCGCTAGAAATATTAGGTCGACGTCGGAGCGGCGTCGCGGCTCATATTCGAGCGGAATGCCCAGATTGGCCGACAGGCGCTCCTCGCGCGCGCGGCTCTCGTTGATCAGCAGCAATTGCTGGATGCCGGCCGAGAAATCGGGGTTGCCCGGGTCGTAGAAGCGGTAGTCCAGTATCAAGCCGCCATGCGACTGAAACTCTTCCGTGAAGCTGGTCAGCACCCGGCGCCCCCACGCATTATTCGGCGCCAGCGCTAGCGCGCGTGACTGGCCGATCGTCGCTGCGCGTTCCGCCACCTGGCGTGCTTCGTCCTCGGGCGACAGCGCGAACTGGAAAAAATCCGCCACGATGGGCGCGTTGCCCGGTAGGAAGTTAAGCGCCAGGGTCGGTGTCGTGACGCCCATCACAGCGAGTTTCTGGACCGAATCCTTCAGCAGCGGTCCGACGATGAACGTCGCGCCGTCGCTGACAGCTCGCCGATAGGCGCCTTCGACGCCCAGCGTCGACACGTCATACACGCGTATCTCCGGACGGTTCTGCAGGTCCGCTGCGACGAAGTGCGCTGCGAGGAAGCCGTCGCGGATCGCCGTCGCGGCTTGTTTCTGCGGACCCGTCATCGGGAGCATTACTGCGACCTGGCTTGGAAAATCCTGCGTCGACGGCAGCGTGCTCATGATTTCCGGCAGCAGCAATCGATTGGCGGGGTGGCTCGAGTAGTCGACCTGCCAGGACAGCAGGGCGCGCTTCATTGCCGCCGGCGTCGTCCGACGCGTCCACGCGATTTCGCCCAGTGACAGCCAGCCCACCAGGACCGGGTCATCACCGACGGTGGCGTCACCGGCGACCGATTCGATGCCCCAGGTTCGGTAGCTGTCCCAGAGCGTGCGCTGGTTTGTCAGGATGTCAGCGCGGTCGTTGAGCCACACTTCGCGCTCGAGCAGCGCCGCGGTCGCGGCAACCGGCTGACCCAGCCGAAACAGCGCCCGGCTCCGGATCAACAGCATGTTGGTGGCATCCGACGCCGATT
>JBLYYV010000161.1:0-4019 GCA_048550095.1 Gammaproteobacteria bacterium | reverse complement strand
GGAACCGGCGATATTGGCGTCTGCGCCAACCGACCAGGCTTCATTGAAGTAGTACTGGCCACCGACCTGGTAGCGAATGTCCGTGAAGTCTTCCGTGACGCTCGACGTGAACTCGTCTTCGCCAAACGCAAGGATCAAGTATGCGCTCAGTTCCAGCTTGTCGCCGGCGAGCAGGGCACGCGGGCCCGCGCGAAGGAAAACGTCCGTGGTGTCGATCGTTGAGCCGCCGCCGCCATCGGCTTCCAGTGCCTCATAGCCCAAGTCCAGCACGAGGTCGGTGGAGTCCGTCACCGCGGGGTGCAGGCCAACGTAAATGTTGTAGCCGTCGACGTCAGCGCCGCCAGGCTTGCTCTTGCCGCCCGCGACGTCAGCCGTCAGGTATCCCGCGCCAGCGTGCCACATGCCGGCGAAGCCGATCGAGCCGCGCAGGCTGACGCCGTCGGTGCGCTCGTCGCCGGAATCGGCGGCAAGGTAACCGAGATCAACAAAAGTCCACGGTGCGCCCGCGAAAGTGACGCCTGGGAGCGCCAGCAGCGCCGCCAGAAAAATTGTTTTTAAGGTCTTCATGGTAGTCCCTCGTAGTAATTTAGCAACAAAAATTCAGATAGTGATAATAACCAAGACCACCATCTGATGGGGCATGTGTATGCTAGATACTTGGTTTGAGATTCGCAATACGGATTTAGACGTATTTTTGCCACAACTTGGTCTTGACAAAAAAACCTGTCAAGTAGGTTTTTCGGGCTGGCCGGCCTTGGTGACGGTCGAGCTAGAACGGAAACCCGGCGAAGAAGATGACCGCGTCGCTGACGTCGCTGAAGCGATACCCGATCCCGAGTCGGTCGATCGTGATGCCGAAGATCTTCGGCGCGGGCCGTGCGCCCATGAAGAGTCCGAATTCGAGCTCCGCCCTGAGTTTGATCGGCTCGTTGATGATGGTCTGGAACTCTACCCGATTCATATAGTAGTAGCCGATGACATGGCCGCCGAAAAAGACGTTGCGGTCGGCAACTTTCCATTGTATCGGGAACTTCGCATCGAGGCCGGCCGACCAGCGCGTCAGAAAATCTCCTTCCGACTTGTTCGACTCATAGCCGCTCAGAACGATCGCCGTGCCGACATGCATCTCCGGATAGCTCGCCTTCAGGGGGCGCAGCGCCGATATGCCGCCGCCGTAGATGACGGACCGCTCGCTGCTCGACAGATCGGTGCCGAAGCCGAGGTTTACCGACGGTTTGACCCGCCAGTATTCTCCGACGAGGTACTCAAACTCGATGCCGGGAACGACGCTGAGCGTCGCGAACTGGTCGTCTGTCGGAATCAGGTTGTCGAACGGATCGAAGTCGGTAAAACCGATTGCCGTCGGCACGAGCAGCTTGATGCCGAATTTCTCGCGGGTGGCTTCTCGGAACGTCCAGCTGATCGGGATTCGAAATACCGCGAGGGTGCGATCGTCCAGGGAGTAAACGCCGGTGCCCAGCAAGGTCGCGAACGAGTAGTGCACGTTGCTGCCTTCCTCGGCAAGTCCGGGCGGCAGGGGTTGCTGGCTGTTCGCCTCACCACACCACGCAAGCAGTGCGGCCATGAACCACGCGACCCCGCCCGAACGCTGTTTCACTGCGCGCTCTCTCGATCGCCGGCGATTCAGGACGATTGCTCGTTGGCGTCGTCGCCCGATTGGAACTCGGACGGCGTCGCGCCGCTCCAGCGCTTGAATGCACGCGAGAAATTACTCTGGTCGGAGAAGCCGAGCAGGTAAGCGATCTGGGCAAGCGAATGTTTTCCATCGCGCACGTATTCCTCGGCCAGCGTCTGCCGAGTGTCATCCTGGATTTCACGAAACGTCGTGCCTTCCGCGCTGAGCTGGCGTTGCAGCGTGCTGACGCTCTTGTTTAGACGCTTGGCGATGACCTGCTGATTCGCTTTCCCGGTCGGTAACAGGTCAATCAATAACTTGCGAACGTCGGTCGCCATCCGCGCTGGGTCCAGGCTTTCGAGATAGTGCTCGGCGACTTTGTCGTTCGCCTTGACGAGTTCGATGTTGTCGCCCGGTAGCGGCGCGTTCAGCGATTCCTTGTCGAAGAACAGCACGTTTCGATCCATGTTGAACCGGACCGGCGCATCGAATTGCTTGACGTATTCGCCCGGGCGATCAAAATCCTGATGATTGACCCAGACTTCGATCGGGTGAAAGTGCGGGCTCGTCGCCGTGCGGCAAAGCCGAACGATTGACGCGAGGAAAGAATCGAGTGGGACCGGCGGTGACGGGTAGCGCGGGTCCGGGTAGACGACCTCCAGCTCGAAGCGGTCGGCGGACTCCGTCAAATGGACCTTCAGAGGCACGGTCACGATGACCCGGTAGTAGCGACTCAGCCGCTCCAGCGCTTCCCGCAGCGTCTGGCTCGCCATCCACGAGTAACCCAGCGCGTGATAACTGGTGGGCCGCAGGCTGAAGCCGACGGCGAGGCCGATGCAGGGATCCTCCGTCGCCTCGACGGCTGCGTCCCACAGGTCCATCAGCCTGGAGCGCGGATATCGAGCGCTGGCGTTATCCATCAGTGCAGGGTCGAGGCCGACCTTGCGGAACAAGGGCTCGGGCTCGATGCCGTAGTTCTCGCGCAATACTTCGGCAATCAGCTTGCCCACTGACGTCAGCGTAGTTGGCTCGTTCGTCATCGAGTGCGGTATCGGATCCTGCGTCTTTCGCGGATGGTTTTAGGGGTTGAATACGGCGTATTATGCTCTACTTTCGCCGACGCACGGCCATTTTGGCAAGCGGCACAAGGCTGAATGCGCGTTCTGCATGGGCGCTGGAATCAAGATTTAGTGAACGAAACGACTGTCCTCGTCGGCGGCGGCTTGGCCAATTGCCTGATTGCCTACCGCCTGCATCTGCTCGCACCCAGCCGTCGAATCTTACTGCTGGAGCGCGACGACAAGCTGGGTGGGAACCATACCTGGTGTTTTCATACCTCGGACGTCACGCGTGACCAACTCGATTGGTTGGCGCCCTTCATCGAGTGCTCGTGGTCGAACTACGAGATTCGTTTTCCCGAGCTGACCCGCCGACTGGAAGGCGGTTATCACTGCATCACGTCCGAACGATTGTGCAGCGTGGTGACGGAGCAGCTCGGCGACGCAGTCATGTGTGGCGTCGGTGTGGCAAACGTAACGAGTGATGTCGTGGAACTCGAGGACGGGCGCAAATTCACCGACGTCACGGTCATCGACGGTCGCGGTGACCCGGGCGGCCGGGACCTCGACGTGGGCTATCAGAAGTTCGTGGGCAGGGTCGTCAAGCTGGATGCGCCGCACGGGCTCCATTCGCCGATATTGATGGATGCGACCGTCGAGCAGGTTGATGGATTCAGGTTCCTGTACACGCTGCCACTGTCGAAACAACGTCTGTTGATCGAGGACACGCGGTACAGCGAGTTTCCGCAGTTGGCGCGGAAAGAAATGCGTTCAGAAATCAGCGCGTATGCGCGCGCCAACGGATGGAGTGTCGAAACGGTGGAGCGAGAGGAAGAAGGCGTATTGCCCGTCGTGATGGGCGGTGACCTGAATGCTTATTGGTCGTCCGCGCCGGGCGTGCCGCGGTCAGGTGTCCGGGCCGGTCTGTTCCACTATGTAACCGGTTACTCGCTACCCGAAGCCGTGTCGCTTGCGGACGCGCTACCGGAGCGGGCGAATGCGCCGAGTGAAGCGATCTATTCGTTCGTTCGCAATCGCAGCCGTTCGCTGTGGCGCCGGGGTCGCTTCTACAGGATCCTGAATCGCATGATGTTTCGGGCCGCCGAACCGGAGGAACGCTACCGCGTGCTGCAGCACTTCTATCGGTTGCCCGATGATCTCGTGCACCGCTTTTATGCGGGCGCAACGACGATGTCGGATCGGGTGAGAATTCTGTCCGGCAAACCGCCGGTGCCGGTCGGGCGGGCGGTTCGCAGCTGGTTCAGCAAGCCTGCTTCATCCAGGGAGAGTGTCACGTGAGTGCGAAAAACGCGGTCGTCATCGGC
>JBLYYV010000160.1:0-10229 GCA_048550095.1 Gammaproteobacteria bacterium | reverse complement strand
TCGGTTCACGAACCACCGCATCCGCGCAGAGGTTCGCGCAGCGGCACGCGGTCGAGCACGCGTTCGGGAGCTACGATCAACTCACCGTCGAAGCCGACGTCGACGCGGTGTACATCGCGACGACGAACAATCAGCACTACGCAAATGCGATGAGCTGTCTGCGGCACCAGCGGGCCGTGCTGTGCGAGAAGCCACTGACGCTCAGTGCAGAGCAGACCCGCGAACTCGTCGACACCGCACGTACGCTCGGTGTGTTGCTGGTCGAGGCAATGTGGATGCGCTTTCAGCCATTCGTTCCGGTGCTCGACGACATCATCGCCTCGGGCGCGGTTGGCGACATCAACCACGTCGAAGCGTCGTTCAGTTTTCTCGCGGAGCGAGGCGCGACGAATCGCTGGTTCGGCCCCTACCTGGGCGGCGGTAGCCTACTGGATATCGGCGTCTATCCGCTGACGCTGGCCTACCATCTGTTCGGCAAGCCGTTGGCCACACAGGCGACCGCGACGCTCGCGTCGACCGGCGTCGACGAGCAGACGGCGATCTGCTCGCAGCATTCCGGCGGAGCCCTGTCTGTATTGACCTCGTCCTTCGTCGCGGCGACCGCGGCCGAAGCCACGATCGCGGGCCCCGGCGGGCGCATTCGCCTGCAATCGCCGTTTCACCACTGCGATACCATACTCGTCGAGACCAGCGGCAGCTCCGCCGTCATGCGCTACGATACGAGCTACGCCGGCGATGGCCTGGAATGCGAGATCGCCGAGGTACATCGCTGCCTGCGTGAATCGCTGCTCGAATCACCGCTCATGCCACACGCGGACAGCATCGCCATCGCGGAGTGGACGACACAGTTACTTACGCAAATCGGCGTCCGCTATTGATACAGGACGCGGATCGCACCGACGAGTAAGCGCCGACGTCACCCGTATTGAACACGATGCGCCGGTCGTCGATGCCTTTCTCGGCGAGGAATGCCTCGAGAACCGGCACGCCGCGTCGAACGAAATCGAGAAATGACTGGCGTTCGCCGACGGAATAGTTGACGGGCTTATCGAACAGGCGGTCCGCATGGAACACGCCCGTCTGATCGTAGTAGATGAAATAGTCCTCGACGTAGAAATGCAGCGCGACGCCGACGGCCCCACTTCTCGGCACGACCGCCGCGACCATGCGATCGCGAAAGACCTGCCAGTCATTGCCGCTCAGGATTCTGCCGCTGACTAGCTCGGTCGGTGGATCGGGCCAGGGCTCGCGCTGATGGTATTCGAGCGGCAGTATGTATGGCCCGCCGCAAGTCGCCCCGTCTTCGAGCTCACCCAATCCGATCCGGCTGGCCCAGCGACCACCGGACCAGACCATGCTGTTCGCATCTCGATACCGCATGTAGAAGTCGGTGTCGTCGATGAAGGCCTCGACCGCGACCAGCGACACCGTCAGCGGCGTGCTCCGACAAAACCATCGATCACGGCGGACTGGTACCGATGCAGTGAGGCGCATTGGCTACCCCTATTGACCACACTCCCCACCGGCAAAAAAAGGGTCGCCCAAATGGGCGACCCCTGAATTATCAACCTTCGACGCCAGGTCTTTGGCGTGTTGTGCACGCCTGCGACCCGATCAAGAAAGGACCGTTATCTGCAGGCTTTGCCGATGCCGTTCGTCAGGACGTCCACGACAAACGGTACGCCGTCGGAAGTGCCGCGCAAAGGCGTATTATTGAGACCGCAGCGCACGTCCGATTCGTCCGACGGGAAATGGCCCGTCAGGTCGTCGAACCCGTCGCCGTTCGTGTCGGCAATATGGCCACCAGCGTGCTTCAAGCCACCCGTGGTCGGCGCGAGGGTAAACTCACCCGGGCCCAATTGCAGTGAAGCAGGATCGATCGTCGTGACGTCGAAGCCGGCGTCGCCGTAAATCACGACACCTAAGATGTTTTTCTTGTCGATCTGGATATCGGCCGGGCCTTCTGCGCCCCTGGCCAGTGCCTTGATGCCGCTACAATTCAGCGTGCCGCCACCCCAGGAACCGGGTTGAGTCTGAATGAAGGAAATCAGCGAGTATTCCTGCACCCAAACGGCCTCGCAAGCGATAATCGTGCCCGCCGCATTCGTGGAAACCTTCAGATGAAGGTTTTCATATGCGGGGTTGCCTTCCGTCCAGCCCGGCGGTCTCGGCGGACCTGGAGGGTCCACGATCTCAGAGGCACCGAACGTGACGTTACCATTGCAGTCACCCGCCGGCCCGTTTGGCACGCAGCTATAGTTGACCATCGTTGCCGTCGTCTGGATGCCGTCGTTACGCTGGAATGGCGAAAATCCACCTTCCAGAGTGGTCACCCCGGGAGTGTCCGTTAAAGGTCCACATCCATGCTGGCCGGGTGTGCATCCGGTAAGCTGGTTGGTCTTCCAGGCGCCGCCGGCGAACGGAATCGAGGGTGTAACGCTGGGAAACAGCTGCGCGGCGAAATTGAAACCGTCGCGCCCGACGTTCCAGTCACAGAGGCCGCCACCCGCCGGAAAGAAGTATGGCACACACGGTTCCAGCGGAACGGGATAGCCGATTGAGGAGTACGTGTAGTCCATCCCACCGGCCGAGTTCACTCCAGCCGACGTTGCAGCTGTCGCGGGGATCGTATGATTAATTGCGTCCCAGGTTTCCGTACAGGAGTCGCTCTGGGAACACGCTGAGATTCGTTCACCTGCAGCGATTGTGATCGTGCCGCTGATCGTGCCGGCTCCATCGACGACCAGGTCACCGCTGATACCGAGGCGCTTTGGATCACCTTCGCCGCCAGCAGATTCGCCCGGTAGGTAATAGCTTTCCGCTGCGATCGGGCCAATATAAGTTGGTCCGTCTGTATAAAAAAGCAGAGGATTGCTGCCGTCGTAAGAGCAGTCCTGACCGACGAAAAACGGAATCGGCGATATGCAGCCGTTTTCCACTTTGGACTGCGACCCGAAAATAGGCGCAGCATTTGACATGGTGACAAAGCCGAATACGCCAACGGCGATCAGGCTAATGCCGGTTAATAGTCTGGTGATCATTTTTTTGCCCCCCATTATGAGCGTTGGTTCGTTCGTTTCGATCGAAGAATCAGTAGGCGCACGCCGTCGCGTTTTTGGAAACTCGATGCAGCTTGGCGCGAACCGGGCGGCTACCATTCCTGATGATTAAGAAATAGACGAAGTTTCTCGCCTGCTCGTTCTATGGGCACGTCGATACCACCACGAATACTTCTTGATAGCGCTAAGGACCCCTCTTTAGCATGCTTGCTTCGCACTTTTTTATAGTCGGAGCGCTTCTATCCACATATTGTTCCTAGTATCCCGAAATTGCAAACGTTGCATTATGTAACCTAGATCGAAACCCACGCAGACAAATGGTTTCCAGTCGCAATTTAGCTTTTCATCGAGACTCTCGTATTTTAGTGCAACCATGTCTTAGCTCGGCGCGTTGATTTTTTCGTTTTGGTCTGCAACAGTCGAAAGACGGGGACCGATTGCGTGGCTTCTGCGGTGCGCAGCCGATGCGAACAATAAAGCCTGCCTCGGCAATGATCGCCTAATGGTCAAGCTATCAATCTGATCTCAGGGAATTCTGATCCAGAGCGGATCCGTTGGATCACCGATCCAAGCTTCTGGTCTCAAGGCCCGGAATCTCGGTCGCAACAATCTATCAGCTGGGGAATGCTGGGTGTTATTCGCGCTTAAACTTATCGTCGCCTTCACGCTTTCATGCTTGGCGGTGCAGGCTCATGCCACACTGGTTACCGGTTCGCCCGCCAACTCTGAGAATGGTTGCTGGCACTTCATTGAATCCGAAGCCAATGCGCCCATACCGTTCGCCTATTCCGGCTTGTCATGCTCCTACAACGGCTCCAGCATCGTATCGCTTCCCGAGTTCGCCCCTCATATCGCCGTACCCTGGAACAGCACGGTTGGTTGGCAGGGACCAGTTTATACGGGCGGTTTCTATGCCGTCGGCGCGGCGCCGGGCGTCGGCAATCCTGGCGGAGTCACTCCGGGCGGAAAGAGCGCGCCGCTTCTGAGTGGCGATATCACGATTACGGGCACCGGTTCTACTGCGACGGTCAGCGGTGCTCTGAGTTATGCGGCATCCGATTATTCGTTCGGTGACGGGCGCGGCAATTTCGGCGACATCTACTGGGAATCGCTGATCTATACGATCGATGAAAAAACAGTCGATGGCGCAACGCCAAACGCTTTTGGAGGATTCGACTATCGGATCGCGTCCTGGGCCTACCCGCAACTGCTCAACGCACAGGTGGGCGGCGCAACCTTTCCGAGCGAGGTTGCCGCGCCGAGTCCGAACGACGGTCTCGGCACGACGACGCCGCCCAATTACTGGAATGATCCGTTTGACCCCGACAACGGAAGCCCGTCACTGATCAACTACCCGGACAGCTACGGCATCGCACCCTATGAGTACTACGATCATAATTGGGATACCGAGGTCCCGGGCCAGACTATGGCGCACGAGGAAAATCTCGGCACGACCGCAACCGGTCAGTTCGGCACCGCTGCCACCTGCGTCGATACACTGACGGTGTCGGCGTCGGCCTGTGCCAACGCAGCGAACATGCTCAACGATCCACATCTCGACAACCTGCTGATGCTAATCTCGACGGACTCCAGTGGTGCCGTGATGTCCGCAACAGCGTTCGCCGTGCGCGGCGGTGATTTGATGAGTGGTCCGGCGGCGCCCTTGGGTCCGAACGACAGTTTCGCCGCGACCGTGTGGACGTTAACGAAATCGACCGATCTGACCGATTCGGACGGCGACGGTATCGCCAATTCGGTCGACAATTGTGTCAACGGCGCGAATGGCCCGGTAATTCCGGACGCCTACGGCACGTCGCAGGGTGATTTTGACAACGACGGCCTAGCCAATGCCTGTGATCCCGACGACGATGACGACGGCACGGACGACGTCCTCGACGGGTGCCCGATCGATCCCAACTCGACTCTGTCCAGCGACGGCGACGGTATCTGCGACTACGCCGACAATTGTCCGACCGTAGCGAACGGTCCGTGGCTGCTCGATCCCGACGACGAAGGCATTTCGCAGCGCGATAGCGACGGCGACGGCGACGGCGACGCGTGCGACCTCGACGATGACAACGATAGCCTGCCAGATAGCGACGAGGCGATCGCCGGAACGCAACGACTGAATCCCGATTCAGATTTCGACGGCGTTCTCGACGGCGAAGATCAGTATCCGTTGAACCCGACGCAGAGTGGAATTATCGGCGATATCGACGGTAACGGCGTCATAGGCATAGCGGATCTGCTGCTGATGCAACGAGCCCTGACGGGCCAGACCAACCTCGATCCTGCGCAGAACCATCGCGCCGATATTCATCCTGTTGGTGGCAATGACATACTGGATGTCGGGGACGTGATGGCCCTGGAAGCCGAGTTGCTGATCCAGTGAGGCTCCGCGGCTAAGGCAATCGGAGTTCTGACGCGCTCGGATTCCCAGTGCGCTCATCGAGCCAGGCCAATCGCTGGCGGATCCTGACTGGAATTACAGACCCGGCACTCTCTCGCCGGTCTCGACCATCTCCGGTTCACGCACCTGGTCGACCATGTCCCGCGCCGCCGCGCTCGGCGGCTTGCTGAACGGCGTCAGCGCGAGCGTCACGGCGAAGTTCAGCAACGCACCGAATGCGCCGATGCCCTGCGGGCTGATGCCGCGGTCGAATAGCCCAAAGGTCCACGGCGCCATGCCGCCGTAGACGCTGGCGATGATGTAGAACGCCGTGAAGCCGATGCCGGCGATCATGCCGGCCGTCGCCGGCAGCGTGCCGACGCGCTTGCTGAAGATGCCGAGCACGATGACCGGGAAGAAGCTCGCGGCGGCGAGGCCGAACGCGAACGCGACCACCTGGCTGACGAAGCCGGGCGGATACACGCCGAACAATCCCGCGACGACGACGGCCAGGCCGATGACGCTGCGCCCGACGAGCAGGCGTTGTTTCTCATCGGCGTGCGGATTGATGATGCGAAAGTAAACATCGTGCGCGACGCTGGACGAGATCACGAGCAACAAGCCGCTCGCTGTCGATAACGCCGCGGCGAGGCCGCCGGCGGCGACGAGCGCGATGATCCAGGTCGCGAGTTCCGCCATCTCCGGCGTGGCCAGTACGATGATGTCGCGGTCCGGGCCGGACAGACCCTTGTCGCGCAGGATCGGTCGTACGTCGGCGCCGTCGCCCGTATCGAGCCAGCGCTGATGATCCTGCCGGATCGCCGCGAGTTCCGCGCCGGTCAGACTGCCGTTGCGAAAGATCTCGTTGTCGTCGCCGGCGGAGTACAGCACGCGCCCGTCGCCGTCGTCGAACCACTGCACGAGCCCGGTGCGCTCCCAGTTCTCGAACCACTCGGGCAACGTGTCTTCGGTCTGCCCGTTCAGGCTCTCGATCATGTAGTAGCGCGCGAACGCCGCAGTCGCCGGCGCCGTCAGGTACAGCATCGCGATGAACAGCAGCGCCCAGAATGCGCTCCAGCGCGCGGCCTTGACGCTCGGCACGGTGTAGAACCGCACGATGACATGCGGCAGGCCGGCCGTGCCGATCATCAATGCGAGCGTGACGAAGAATACGTTGGCCTTGTCCCATGCGCCGACAAACGTATCGGTATAGCGCGAGAAGCCGAGATCGACCTGGATCTGATTCAGCTTGTCGAGGAAGTACACGGCCTGCCCGCCGTCGCCGATCAGCGTGCTGCCGAGACCGACCTGCGGCAGCGGAATGCCGGTGAGCTTGATGCTGATCGCGATCGCCGGGATCAGGAATGCCGTGATCAACACCCAATACTGCGCGACCTGCGTCCACGTGATACCGCGCATGCCGCCGAGCGTCGCGTAGACGAACACGATCGCCATGCCGATCATGACGCCGACCGTGATGTCGACCTCGAGGAAACGACTGAACACGACGCCGACGCCGCGCATTTGACCGGCGACATACGTGAAGCTGATGAACAGCGCGCAGACGACGGCGACGAGCCGCGCGACGTTGGAATCGAACCGGTCGCCGACGAAATCCGGCACCGTGTAATGACCAAACTTGCGCAGGTAAGGCGCAATCAGCAACGCCAGCAGGACGTAACCGCCGGTCCACCCCATCAGGTAGATGCTGCCCGCGTAGCCCATGATCGAGATGATGCCGGCCATCGAGATGAACGACGCGGCACTCATCCAGTCGGATGCGACGGCCATGCCGTTCGCCGGTGCCGGCACACCGCGGCCCGCGACGAAGAAGCCCTGCGTGTCCTTGACGCGTGTCAGCCAAGCGATCGTCAGGTATAGCGCGAACGTCGAGCCGACGAAAACGAAGGTCCAGGCCTGGGTCGTCATGCGTCGTTCGCGAGTCGCTGAAGCTCTTCGTGATGGCGCCGATCGAGCCGGTTCATCAGCAGGCAATAGACGAGGATGCACAAGACGAACACGACGATGGCGCCCTGCTGTGCGAACCAGAAGCCGAGCGGAAACCCGGTGAACGGCAGGCGAAACTGGTTGAGCCAGTCGGCGAACAGGATTCCGCAGCCGAATGAAACGCCCGCCCAGATCAGCAGCAGACTTAGCATAATGCGCAGGTTCGCGCGCCAGTAACGCTCCAGCGCGGCGTGGATCGCGGGGTCATGCAGGTCTGGACCGGCAGTCATAGCCTCAGTGTAACCCCTTGCAGGCCCGATTGTTGCCAAGCAGCAGCGGATGTCGCGACGGGCAGCTGCTATAGTTGAACGCAGGCAAACTAACAACAAGAATAAGCCTATGACGACCCCCACCCGCCGACAGCTGATCGGACTCGGCCTGACCGCCGGTACGTCAGCATTGCTGACACCCGCTGGTTATGCGGACGATAAAGCCAGCACCGCGAACGACACCGTCATCGACGGCCTCGGCACCGACGATGGCCTGCGTTTTCGCGTGCAATCCGGCTACCGTCCCGACCTGTCGGCCGATGCACAGCGAAGACTCACGCGCGCGACGATGGACTTCCTGCTCGACGCGCACCCGCCGGGCATGACGCTTGCGCTTTGGGACGACAATCCGCGCGACCTGCCGTACCTCGAGGAACACATCAGCGCGACGGTCGGCGCTGTGTTTTCCGGTGTCGAACAGCAATTGCCAACGCAGCCGGTCGACCCCGTGTTGATCGTTTCGTTGCTGTACAACGAATCACGTTTCTCGCCGGTTGCCGTATCTCATGCAGGCGCGGCCGGGATGGCTCAGTTTATGCCGAATACGGCTGTCGAATTCGAACTGGATCCGATTGCGCGGACGGACCTGTGGCAGCGTTACCAACAAATCCGCAAAGCCGAGCGCGCAAAACGCCGCCAGTCGCAGAAAGCATTTCTGCAGCGCTGGGGCATCAGCAAATTCTCGACAGCCGAGGTGATTCAGCATGCACTCGAGAAAGACCAGCTCGACGCGCTCGCCGAATTCCAGGCGATGGTCGATGCGCCGAAGCCCGAACGCACGGCGCTGAAAGACTACGTGAATGGCGTTAAGGCCGAACTCGCGAAACACGACTTTTTCGCGGACGGTGGAAAAACGCTGGGACGCCTGGACGCACGCGCCAGCTATGCCGCGCCGACCGCGTCGGTCGACTACATCGCGCGACGACTGAAAGAGAACTCCGGCATGACCAGTAGCGCCATCGCGGCCTACAACGCCGGTCCCGCGGCCGTTCGCGACGGCAACCCGCGCTCGGTTCTATACGGCTACGGCGATTTGCCCGCTTACCCGGAAACGGTCAAGTACGTGCAGCGCATCATGGTCGTGTACTCGAAGCTGCGGGACCAACTGGCCTGAGTCTGCTTCCGCGGTCGCGCTATTCCCAGATCCAGTTCTTGGCTGCTTCGCTCTGGTCAAGCGTGAAATGCCGAATCTCGGCCTTCGTGATCGGGTCGGCGAGCTTCGCATAGATTTCCATCCAGCCGGCATCGCCGACGAGCGCCATGCGCTCGACGGTCGAAATGATTTCCTTCAGATGCCGGAGTTTTTCCAGGATCAACCCACCGCTGACGCCTGGCATGGCGTGCATCTCGGCGTAGATGCGAATCTTGCTGCCGCTCTCGGCTGCGGCTGAGAAGCGTGACCAGATGGGAGCGACGTCTTCCTCCGCTATCTCGCCTTCGTCAACGGCGTAGGCCAGTATTCCGGCGCCCTCGTCGTCCATCGGCAGCAGCTGCCAGCCGGCTTTCGCTTCTTCGTTCATGCCTGACTCCACGTGTTCTTCGCCAAGATTAGAGCGGACGAAGATAACCCACTTCGGCGTCTCGACGCGATTGCCTCAGGGTTGCAGGCCGAGCAGGAATTCCTTGCGGGTATTCGGGTTCGACTTGAAGCTGCCGCCCAGCGCGGTCGTCGTGGTGCTGCTGCTGCCGTCCATGACACCGCGCGCCTTCACACAATAGTGCTCGGCCGAAATGTTGACGGCTACGTCCTGCGTCTCGAGCAGCGTTTGCAGCGCGACGAGGACCTGCTCCGTCAGGCGCTCCTGGATTTGCGGGCGCTGCGCGAAGAAGCGAACGATCCGATTGATCTTCGACAGACCGATCACTTTGTCTCTCGGTATGTAGGCAACAGTAGCCTTGCCGTCGATTGCGACGAAATGATGTTCGCAGGTCGAGTACAACTCGATACCCTTGATCTTGATCATCTCGTCGACCTGCATCTTGTTGTCCACGACGGTAATTTTCGGGAACTGCCCGTAGTCGAGGCCCGAAAAGATCTCGCGCACGTACATCTTGGCGATTCGGCGCGGCGTATCCTGCAAGCTATCGTCGGTTAGATCGAGATCGAGGATCCGCATGATCTCAGTGAAGTGAGCAGCGATCTGCGCCTGCTTCTCGTCGTGGCTGAGACCGCTGCGCGCCAGCGGGGTCTCGAGGCCCTTCTTGCGCAGAGCATTGCGGACGAGCACGGCTTCCGGCCGCACGTCGGCGTCTGCATTGATGGGCGTCGGCACAACGACCGCGGTATCGGCGTACTCCGCCAGACTATTCAGGATTTTCAAGATCGGCTCCCTGTTGCGTGATGCGCATGGTGGCATCGCGGTGTATGGAAACGGCGATTTCGCGCCACTCAGGGATTAATACGCGGCCGGGGGCCCATTGGATTTTTTCTTGGGGGATTTATTCTGGTAAAACGTCGCAGCCCAGCTCGAGCTCGATGTCCTGGATCTTCTGATCGATCGCAGC
>JBLYYV010000159.1:0-2887 GCA_048550095.1 Gammaproteobacteria bacterium | reverse complement strand
GTCAGCGATACGGGCATCGGCGTGAAACCGGAAAACCAGGAGTCGATTTTCGAGTCCTTCTCACAGGAGGATGGCTCGACGGCGCGTAAATATGGCGGCACCGGACTCGGCCTCGCGATCAGCAGGCAAATCATCGGGCTGATGGGCGGAAAAATCGGCATCGAGAGCGAGCCCGGCCGCGGTTCCACGTTCTGGTTCACCGTCAGGTTCGAGAAAGACGCCGGTTTCGAGCCGGACACCGGCAGCACAACAATGCGCCTCAAGATTGCGCAGCCCGTCGGCCTGCTCGCGGAGGATCCCGAGCAGGTTAGCCTGAAGATTCTCCTCGCGGAAGACAACGTCGAGAATCAGGTCGTTGCCCAGCGTATGCTAAAAAGGTTGGGGTGTGACGTCGAAATCGCCGCGAATGGGTACGAAGCAGTCGATGCGTTTCGCAACAACAGCTACGACGTCGTCGTTATGGATTGTCAAATGCCACTGATGGACGGCTTCGAGGGATCGCGCATCATTCGTGCCTGGGAGGCGGAGAATGAATGCGAGCGCACGCCGATCATTGCATTGACGGCAAACGCGCTGAAGGGCGATAGGGAGCGTTGTCTCGCGGCCGGCATGGACGATTACCTGTCAAAACCGGTTTCAATCCGGAAACTCGCCGCAATGCTGTCGACTTTCGCCGGCCTCCAAACGCGGCTCAAGGACGAAACCGAAGCAAAGACCGAAGACTCAATCGAGCAACCGTCCGTCGAGAAGTCCGCGCGCAAAGTACCCCCCGTTGACTGGCACGCGTTCGACGAGATCACCGAGATGCAGGAAATGACCGCCACCGATCTGGCCGACGAATTGATCCAGATGTATTGCCAGAGTTCCGCCGACTGGCTCGAGAAGCTCGCCCGCGCATTCGAGAACGAGGATGCGGGCGGCATCAGTGAAGCAGCCCACGGGCTCCAGTCGGGCAGCGGCCTGGTCGGAGCGGCGACCCTCGTCAGACTGTGCCGGGCGCTGGAAGGGCTGGCTCGCCAGCGCGATCTGTCGCATGCGCCGCAGCTACACGAAAAAATAATCGCCGAGCATGGCAGAGTGATCGACATTCTGCGGAATACGCCGGTCGCCGAGCGCCAGATTCCAGCGACGGAAGCCTGAATACTCGCGAGTGCGTCTGCCGCGGTTCCGCGCGGGCGCCAGCATACCGACACTGCGCGCGCCACCCGCGGCTATACTCGTAAAAGAGCTCGAAGGAGATAGCCATGACGACGAATGCGACCCGTATCCAGACCGACCCCGATTACTACGAACCGTTCCGCATCGCGCAGGCCTATCGGGTCGGCGACCTGATCATCACGTCCGGCCAGGCATCGATCGACAAATCCGGCAATCTCGTCGGCGTCGGTGATTTCGATGCACAGGCCGAACAGACATTCGAGAACTTGCAGGACCTGCTGCAGGCAGCGGATTCCGGGCTCGACAAGATCGTCAAAGTCACGATCTACCTGCGCGACATGAGTAACTTCCCGAAAATACTCGACCTGCGCGAGCGCTACTTCACGCCACCCTATCCCGCCGATACGATCGTCGAGGTGTCGTCACTCGCGCTGCCGGAACTCGAGATCGAGATCGAGGCGACCGCACTGGCGGACGGTGAAATCGTCGGGTAGAGATAACCGACTACGAGATTCGATCTCCGCCCTCGAGGTGCATGGTCTGTGCGGGTAATGCGAGGCTGGTGCCGGCGGACGCGATAATGTCCAGCACCTTCATGTTCACGTCTTCCGCATACTCAAGGTAGATCGCATAGTCGTTCGTCGCCAGGTAGGCGAAAATCTCTACCAGTAACGCGTCCTCGCCGAACCCGATGAACCTCACGCGAGGCGCCTCCTGCACGACGTGTTCGTGCGCCGCGAGCATCGCGCGGATTGCATCGAGGATCTGCTGCAGCTGCGCTTGCGTCGTGTCATAGCGCAGGCGCAGCGTCGGGCGATACAGGATCATGCGTCGCGCCGAGATATTGTCGATCTGCTCGGTAGCGAGTTTCGCGTTCGGGATAGCAACCAGCGTGTTCGCGAGCGTGCGCAGCCGCGTGGTTCGCAGGCCGATCTCCTCGACCGTGCCCAGCTGCTCACCGATCTTGCAGAAGTCCCCGATGCGAACGGGTTGTTGCGTATAGAGCGACAGCGCGCCGAACACGTCCTCCAGCGGTTTCTGCAGTGCCAGCGCGACGGCCACGCCGCCGACGCCGAGCCCGGCCAACAACGTCGTGATGTCATAACCGACGTTATCGAGCCATACCAGGAAGGCCGAGATGATGATGAATATGCGGACCGCGCTGGTCGCCGGACGCAACAATACGACCGCCCCAGGCCGACCGATACGCTCGAGATGTGCCGCGTACACGTCCCTCAGCAGGCCGGCGCCGGACAGCAGGACCCAGGCAAAGGCGATGGTCTTCAGCGTCTGCGCGCGCGCAAAAACCTGGGCGGTGATGCCCCTGCCCAGTGACTCCATGGCCGCATCCATGATCAATATCGTAGCCAGCAGCGCGAATGGCCCAGTGAAAAAGTGCCTGATCTTGGCAGAGACCGACGCTGAAGGGCGGCGGAGCAAGCGCGCCAGGAATAATCCGATCAGATAGAGCACCGGGTAGCTGATTACGCCGGCGCCGACCACGATGACCCATTTGAAATACTCTAACCCGAGGAAACTGCCGGCCGGCAGCTTTTCGGCGAGATAATCGGCAACCGGTCCGTAGCCGAACTGCTCATATAGATCGATCGTATCCGCGACCGTCCGGTTCGAGATCTTCCAGACTCGCTCCCCGTCACCGCGAGGGACCCGCTGCATCAGCAAGACGTATTCCTTGCCGTCAGCAGTAATTCGACCGAACTCGTCGCGG
>JBLYYV010000158.1:0-9382 GCA_048550095.1 Gammaproteobacteria bacterium | reverse complement strand
TAGTTCCGGAAGCAGGCAGATATCCATCGAGGCGTCGCTCCATGGGAGATCTGTCGCTGTTCCGACCCGGAAGTCGACATTCAGGTCGGCTCCTGCGGCGCGCGACGTCGCGAGCTCGATCAGTCCGGAATTGACGTCGAGCCCGTGCACGTCGTGCCCTTTACCTGCCCACATCATGGCCTGGACGCCGGCGCCGCAGCCGACGTCCGCCACGGAGAGTGTTTCCGTCGCTCGTTCGGGCCCGAGTATGGCCAGCAATTTTTCCATAACGCTGCCGAAGCGCGCCATTGTCTCTGGTGACTGACTGGCCTCCGCGTAGTAGTCGACGAATCGCTGATCGGAACGATGCTCCCAGTGAGAGTCATCGCTGGGCTGCTTGTTTTCGGTGTCACTCATGTAGGCTGGATTGTCGCGTGGTTGCCCTGAATAGTCGCGCCACTCTATCGGAATTCCCGCGGCAAGTCTGCGGCGGAGCGCACATTCCCGCCTCACTTTAGCCGGCGACGACGACGGTATCGATGTGCCGTCGGGTTGCCGGTAGTGTGCTGTGCTCAGTTTTAATCGTACGGTAATTCCAAGATAATGATGCGGCGTCAAGATCCCGACCCAAGGAGTCCAGATTGCCTAATCTAGGCGGAGTATTCGAGCCCGGGCTGCCGACTCAGGAAATCAAGCAGATGAACGATCAGCAGGTCGCGCGCCTGAGGGTTCGGGGCGTCGATTATGCCGAGCATCGATTCCATGATCGCGGGATTGCCGTGTCGCTACTCGATCATGGAATCCTCGAGAATGGCGAGCAACCCGTTGTGTCAGCGGACGGTCGTCATGTCCTCTTTCTGGACGGTGAGTTATACAACGGTGCCGAATTGCGTGTGCGCTATCGAGACGTCGCGCCGCTCGATCAATATTCCGATGCCGAACTCATTCTCACTCTGATGCTTGCCGTGGGTGACTCAGTTCTGCCGCATCTCAATGGTCTGTTCGTCATAGTCCACTATGACGTCACGCGGCAGCGGCTTCGAATAGTCGGAGATCGCTACGGGTTCCGCCCGCTGTTCTTGCGCCGCACGGATACCGGACTCATTTTCGGTTCCGAGCTGAAAGCCATCGCTGCGATAGATCCAAGCGGTAAGAGCCTGGATGAGCTGGGTATTCTGGAGCTTTTTTCGTTTGGTCACCATGTTGAAGACCGCACGTGGTTGAAAGATTACAAAAAGTTGCGGCCCGCATCGCTGATCGAGATCGATGCGGCGGGGATGGTGGAGTCCCGGTACTGGCATTACGCGTACGACGAGCGCGCGCCCACGCGGGATCAACAAACGTACGTGACGATATACCGGACGTTGATGGATCGCGCGGTCGAACGAAATATGAGAGGGCGGCATAGCGTCGGCATCTTCCTCAGCGGCGGATACGATAGTCGTGTCGTCGCAGCCTCTATCCGAAATTACCATTTGCCGGTGCCGTCGGTCACGTTCGGCTTGCCGGAGTCTCGCGATGTGCAGTATGCGGGGCAGCTCGCCGAGCGGCTCGGTTTCGATCACGCGACGCTGCATGATTCTCGCGCTCACCTGGTCAATTGCTGTCGAGCGGTGGTCTGGCGTAACGAGGGTATGCTGCCTTTCGCGAGCGGCACTTCGATCCGGTTTCATGCCGATCTCAAGCCTCGCATGGATATTATCCTGACCGGGGTTCTGGGCGAGCTGGGCGGCTCGCATACCTGGCCACGCCTGCTCGCGGCGCGAACTCGGCGCGCCACGATGGACGCCGTATTCGACTGGCTGGTCACGAGCCGGCAGCCGAGCGTACAGCGCGTGTTTGCGCCGGACTACTACGCGCGGATGCGCGAGGAACTGCGCCGTCGCTTTGATGAGAGTTTCGATGAAATACAGAATGACCATCCTCTCAATGTCGCGGACTGCTACAACCGGATTTTTACGCATCCGCGAAATACTCTGCAGGCGCCGGCAACGGATCGTTACCAATTCGAAGTTCGTGCGCCGCACATGGATACCGAGCTCGTCGACTTCCTGTTGACGATTCCGCCATGGTCGCGAATCGAGCAGCGGGTTTATAAAAAACTGATTGCCTACGGTTATCCACAGGTTCGGGATATACCGTGCACCAACAGCACCAAGCCGGTCGATCCAGTTTTCTTGCGCGAGTACGGACTAATGGCCGCCCGTGCGATCGGTCGCAAGGTAACCGGACCCCTGAAGTCGGCACTGGGTATAAAGCGCGGGCTCGGGCGCGAGCCGGATGATCTCGCTGCGCAATTTCGGGCGGAACGCGGCATCGTCGACGATTGCCTGCGGCCACTCTTGCGCGACGGGGTCTTTCCGACCGAGATCTTCAGTCATGAGGGTATCGACGGTCTGATCGTAGAGCACTACGAAGGCGGCGCCGATCATGCGTTGCTTATTTCGTTGCTCGTTTCGTGGGGCTATGCAGCCAAATGGTTAGGTCACGGCGATATCACCGATGCGCCGTCCGAGCTGTTCGCCGGCGCGTAGATCGACGGGCCTAACCCTTTACCAGGCCGATGAGGTCTTGGTACCCGGACTTGTTCAGAGAAAGCGTCAAAAGGCCATAAGTGGCGGCACCGATGCTGACTAGCAGTATCAGGAGGGTGACATCGGGCACCCATGCCGATAGCAGACTCCGGCCACTCCATACAGCAAGGTACATCGCAACGGCGATCAGCCCGGGAAGTAACATCGTTTGAAAGACTTCAGCGGGCCGCAGCCGAATGTGCTGGCTGGCGCGAAACGATTCGATTCCGAAGACGACCGGAAATCCGACCAGCCAGGCCAGGCAAACGCCGATCAGGCCGAACTGCGCGCCGACGAGGAACGCTGGCGGCATGATAATGGTCGCGATCAATTTGTTCATGAAGCTAATGTCGGCGCGGCCGACGCCGTGTAGCGTCGACGTGAGGACGGTGCTGGCCATGCGCAACGGCATGACCAGGCTCAGCAGGACGATGATCGGAATCACCGGTAGCCATTTCTCGCCCAATATTACGGTCACAAATTCCGGTGCGACGGCGGAAATGCCGAAGAAGACAGGGAAAGAGAAGAAAGCGAGTATCTGCAGTGACTTCTTGAGGTACGCGCCAACTTGCTCGCGGTCATTCTGGATCCGGGCGAATGCCGGAAATGCGATCGAATTGATGATTCCGTTGATCTTCTGCATCGGCAGCGACGCGATGTGCAGCGCGACTGAGTAGAAGCCGAGTAGCTCGGCGCCCAGGAGTTTTCCGATGATGAAGACATCGGCCTGCGAGAAGAAGAACCACAGCGTGCGATCAAGCGTGATCAGGCCGCCGAATTTGACAAGGTGTCCGGCACCGCGAAAGTCGAACGACGGCAGCTTCAGGAACGGATGCGCAATATTGATGCCGATGACGCGAATCGCTGCATGCGCAATGCTACCAGTCACGAGCGACCAAACGCCGTAACCACGGAAAGCCATGGCCAGAACCAGGCCGCCGGAAGTGACCCCGGCTACCAACTCGACGATCGCGCGACTCTTGAAGTCCATATTCCGTAGCAGCAACGATTCCGGCACGGTCAGAAAGGAAACCAGGATCAGCTGGCACGCCAGCAGTCTTATCAAGCCGGTCAGTTCCGGCTCTTCGAAGAAGACCGCGACCAATGGTGAAGCAGCGAAAATGAGGATGAACAGACCTGTGTTGATTGCCAGCACGAGGCCAAAAGATTGTCGTTGTTCGAGTTCGTTTGCCTCGGGTCGCTGCACGAGTGCTGCGCCGATGCCGAGCTGATTGACCATCGTGAAAAATGCGATGAACGCGCTCGCAATCGCCATCAAGCCATAGTCTTCCGGATCCAGTATGCGGATTACGACCAAGCTCATCGCCCAGGTGATGAGCTGGCTGAGAAATCGCAGGCTGGTCGACCAGCGTAGTGCGCTCACGACCTTATCGCGAATGTTCATATGTTCGAAGCGGCCTCGTGTCTCTCGCCGATGGTGCGCATCGGTATACGATATACGGAGAAAGCACCGTCCGGAGAGGTGAAGGTACTTGGCACTCTCAAGATGTCCTCAAGCTCGCCGATTTTCGCCCGGGTGAAAGCATTTGGCACGATCATCCAGACGACGGGAGCCCCGGTCACGAAATCGCGGAATTGTTCGGTTGTCGAGAGCAGTGGCGCGTTGGTCCAGCGTTCAATTGTTCCCCGCTTGCAGGACGACCCTGGAAAAAGGGTGCTTTCTCGCGCGATATATACCGCATCCAGGCGACGCAGGTAGCGAGTCGCTGCGACGTCACCGGCGATAACCAGGTCATCGGCGCCGATCGAATCGTTCAAGAATCTACCGACTGACGGGAAATCGCTGCGGACATAAAGATGAGCCCGCATCGGTGCGGGCAGGTCCTGACGATAGATGGCAGCGGGTTCCGTGATTCCGCGCATGTGTTTCAAATTGAAATCCGCAGAGATTGCGAACAGCAGAAGAACAGTGGCACACGTCGCGCCGGTGACCGCGCCCGTGCCCAGACGATGGTCGATCACGCGGCCGATCCCCGCGGCCCCGGATGCAGCGATGACGATCAGGACTGGGTACAGGAAGAAAAAGTAGCGGGTCTCGTGATACTTCGTAGGAATGATTCCCACCATCAGGATTAACGCGATGGTGATGAGCAGCAGGAACCGGAGCGACGCGAACTGCGGTTGCCGCCGGAAAGCGAGCACGAGGCCGATCGATATGCCCAGAAGTCCGACCAGACCGGCGGTCATCAGGGGCATGGTCTTCAGCCAGGGGTACGCGAATGAATCGATGACGTTCGGATATTTCATGAAGGTAACGAGAATTGATTTGGCCATGCCGGGCACGCCGGCATTGCCACCGGCGGCAACCGCGATGACGAAGGACCAAAGCAGGCACGCCAGGAGTATTGTCGGCACGAGCCCGCGCGCCAGCGGGCCGGCGTCGACGTCATGATCGGCGAATGCCAGTAGGCCGAGTAACAAGAGACCGAATCCGGGACCAATCAGGCCGCCCGCGAACAGCAGCGTGACCAGTAGCAGCCCGCCACAGGCTCGCGGGTCATCTGGCCAGGCACGTCGATATCGCCAGGTCAGGCCGGCGATGATGGCAAGGACCAGCATCGACGGTAGCCACGAAACTGGGTGATGCGGCAGGCTCAACAGCGGCCAGTTTGTGGTCAGCAGGCCTATAACTGACTGTCCGCCTCCCAGGGCGCTAAAGTCGGCCGGCAGAGAAGGTATTTCGCTCATCTGTCGAAAGTCGATCGAGCTATAGACGGCTACCGCTGCGAGAATGACCAGGCAGGTGATCACGTCGCGAGCGCGGAGCAAATGCCGCGATGTGAGCGGCAGTGCGAAGTTGAGCACCGCAAGCAGCGCGCCACCTTCCCAGACCAGGGGGGCCGACAGCGACAGCACATATACGCCGACGCGGGCGCGACCGTCTCCGTCGAGCGTCGCCCGCAACAGGAACAATACGTACCACAAAAACAATGCCTGGTATGCCGCGTACATCCGTGCGAAACGCGAAAACTCGATTTCCCACAGCGACAACAAAAAAATCACGAGGCAGACGACCGCTGCAAAAGGTCCGCCGGCGCGACGGGCCAGAAGGTAGACGGCCGGCACCGCGGCGAGGTTGCAACAGGTCGCGATGATCCGGCCAGCGATCTCGGCGGGAACGCCGACGGCTAGCAACGGCGCGATGGCGTACTGGACTGCGAGTCCGCGGACATAATAGCCCCCGCAGTCGTAACGTGGCAGGCCATACTTGAGCACCTGCTCGACCGAGCGAAGCAGGTAGAACTCGTCGGTCGCCAGGGGTGCGGCACCGATTCCGTAGAATCTTGTGACGATGCCGACTGCGAAGGCGACTGCCACGGCGGTCATGCCGATAATCAACCAGGTTCGGTTCGAAATCGACTGATCGGTCGTGTCTGAAGAATTCGTCAAGCCGCCGTCACCATAAATTTAGTCGGTTTATACACCTATTGTCATCGTTGAGGCTACAATGGTCATGGGCCGAGCAAGTGTCTACTTAGAGATTTCCATCATCGGAAAGAGCGGGTCAGTCATCTGAGAATCGTCACGTTCACGACGCTATATCCGAGTGCGGCCAACCCGCGGCATGGCGTGTTTGTAGAAGAAAGGTTGCTGCAGCTAGTCAAGTGCGGCGGCCTAAATGCCAGTGTAGTCGCGCCGGTACCCTGGTTTCCGGCCAGTTTCGGTTTTTTCGGCCGCTACGCCAGGTTCGCAAAAGTCGCGAAAAGCGAGACACGCCATGGAGTATCCGTTGCGTACCCGCGCTACCTGGTGATTCCCAAGATTGGCATGACGGTCGCGCCATGGCTGCTGGCCATGTCTCAATTTGGTCGATTCCGGCGGCTAAGGCAGCAATCGCCCGAGCCGTTTGTGATCGATGCCCACTACCTGTATCCGGACGGTGTCGCCGCCAGTCTGCTCGGGCGGTGGCTGGGATTGCCCGTCGTGCTGACGGCCAGAGGCAGCGACGTCAATGTATTTACAAAATTCGCGGCGCCGAAGGCGATGATTCGCTCGGCCCTCAAGCATTGTGAGCGAGTCATCACCGTGTCGGAGGCTTTGCGCGCCAAGCTGCTCGAGCTCGATGTTCCGCCCGACCGAGTCGTTACCCTCAGAAACGGCGTCGACCTCGAGCGTTTCCGGCCATCTGCGGACAGGGAGGGGCTGCGCAAATCGCTCGGATTCAGCGGCACGACACTGCTGTGCGTAGGGAACTTGGTTGAGCTGAAAGGCCACGCGCTTGCTATCGAAGCCGTGGCAAGCCTGCCTGACGTCGACCTTGTAATAATTGGTGAGGGCCCGCTGGAGACGCGATTGTGCGCATTGATCGACGATCTTGGCATCGGGGACCGTGTGCGGCTGCTCGGCAACCGGCCCCAATCGGAACTTGCGGATTACTATTGCGCGGCCGATGCATTGCTGCTGCCGTCGAGTCGTGAGGGAATGCCGAACGTTGTCCTCGAAAGCCTTGCTTGCGGAACGCCGGTTCTGGCCACCGGGGTCGGCGGCGTGCCGGAGATCGTCAATTCGCCGGCGGCCGGGGTCATCATCGAGGAGCGGTCCGGCCCCGGTATCGTTGTCGCGGTTCGCTCACTGATGGCGAGCTATCCGGATCGCAGCGCGACGCGTTCATGTGCGGAGGAGCTCGGCTGGGCGCCGACCGTTCGCGGGCTCCTTGACGTGTTCCGGGAGGCGGCCAGGGCCTGAACACCGTTCGCGAAATCGCCAGTCTGTGATTCAGGTCAGGACGAAGCGGCGGCGGAAAGCGATAATCCACGCAAAAGATTGCCGGTCATCGCGAAAAAGCGCGCTCAATCAACGAACGCGCGATCAACTGACGAGATCCGAAGGCAGCGAGAAAAATGATCAATCAGCCTGAAATGAATCGAAGCCGTCACCTTCAGCAGCTCGCGAATGAGACATTCGACCTGCTCGTCATCGGCGGCGGTATCAGCGGCGCGTGCTTGGCTTATGATGCTGTTTGCCGCGGACTGAGCGTCGCACTGATCGAAAAAGAAGATTTCGGTGGCGCGACGTCGGCATCCTCGTCCGGAGTCCTGCATGGCGGGATTCGTTATCTGCAGCAGGGTCGTATCGACAAGGTTCGCGAGTCGGCGTTTGAGCGCGTCCGATTCCAGAATCTGGCTCCTCACCTCAGCCATTACATCTCCTTCCTCGTTCCGACGTTCCCGCAAATCAGCAAGGGCAAGCTGGCCCTGCGCATGGCGCTGTGGGCCTACGCGATCGCCGGTGCCGGTCAGAACCGCATTGCACGAAATGATGAAATCATGGTGCCGCCGGCCAGTCTGATCGACGCGGAAAAACTCCGTCGCATGGTTCCAATTTTGCAAGATAATGCGGAGATCACCGGCGCCGCGGTCTTGCCGGAGGCGTTGATGGAGAATGCGGAGCGAATGACGCTGGCATTCGTCACCGGTGCCGCGCGAAATGATGCTTCGGTTGCAAACTATGTCCGCGCAGAGTCGACGCGGTCGAATGAGGGCGGCGAGCGCGTCACCAGCGTCCGTGATGCCATCACCGGCGACACGTTCGACATCACGAGCAGGGTCGTGGCCAACTGCGCCGGGCCTTGGATAGCCGGTGTCAATGATCGGTTGCTGGGCACCGCCCGCGCGCCGATCACGGGTTATTCACGCGGCGCGCATATCGTCGTTCGCGATATCGATCTGGCGCATGCCGTCGCGCTGCCCACCAAGCAACAAATCCAGGGTTTCACGGACCGCGGTGGCCGGCACATGTTCCTGATTCCGTGGCGGGGCCATGCGCTGATTGGAACCAGCTACGCGGCACACGATGATTCTCTGGACGCCGTTACGCCGCTGGCGGACGACATGGACCAGCTGGTCGCGGGGATCAATGACGCGCTCGGAACGCGTCTTGTTACCGAGGAGAAGATTTGTCACGCCTGGGCCGGGATCTATCCCTTGACGGCCAGTAACGTCGACGCATCTGTTTACCAGGGTACGGGCGACTACTCGGTCATCGATCATGAGCGCGCCGACAACGTCCCCGGCTACGTATCCGTGTTCGGCGCGAAGTTTACGACTGCCCGGTTGCTGGCGGAGAAAGCATGTAACCTGATCGTCAAGAAGCTGCCGGGTACGTATGAGCCCTGCCGGACGCGTGATGCGCCTCTGCCGTCCGGGCGGTTCGAAAGTCTTGCGAGTTTACGGCGACAGGTAACGCAGCGTGCCGGCGATGCCGTTTCCGCTGAGACGCTGGATGCACTCATCCGATCCTACGGAGTCGATGCGCTGGATCTGCTCGACATGATCGAATCTGATTCGCGGCTCGCGGGCGAGCTTTGCGATGATCGGACGATATTGCACGCTGAGATTCTGTTCGCGGCACGGTTCGAGATGGTGGCGCGCCTCGACGACTTCGTGTTTCGGCGCACGGGGCTGGGCACGCTCGGCGACCCAGGCGATCATGCCCTGCGCACGTGCGCCGAGTCGCTTGGCGTTGAATTGGGTTGGTCCGCTGAGCGAGTCGAGGAGGAACTCCGGCGCACACGGTCACAATTTCCCGTACGCAAGAGTCCGAGCTCGACGGAGCGGTTGGTCACGGCATGATCCCGCGGGTCTTGCATATCGCGCCCACGCCATTCTTCGCGGATCGAGGCTGTCATATTCGTATTCGCGGTATCGTCGGCGGTCTTGCGGAGCGCGGCTACGAAAACCTGGTATGCACCTATTCGATCGGCAGGGATGTCGAGGGTGTGCAAACGCGACGCTGCGCGACGATTCCCGGCTATACGAAGACTGAGGCGGGGCCGTCCGCATTCAAATACGTTGCGGACGTGTTCCTGC
>JBLYYV010000157.1:0-3823 GCA_048550095.1 Gammaproteobacteria bacterium | reverse complement strand
TGTGGCTCGGCTGGTTCGGCTTCAATGGCGGCTCGGAGCTCAAGGTCTCGGACGTCGGTGAGGCCAACGCCGTCGCGCTCGTATTCGTCAACACGAACATGGCAGCAGCCGGTGGTCTCATCGCTGCGCTGCTGCTGGCCAGGCTCTGGTTCGGCAAGGCGGACCTGACGATGGCGCTGAATGGCGCGCTGGCTGGCCTCGTCGCGATTACCGCTCAACCACTGACCCCCGAACCGATTGGCGCGACGTTCATCGGCGCCGTCGGCGGGCTGCTCGTCGTGCCGTCGATCATCTTCATGGATCGATGGTTCAAGGTTGATGATCCGGTCGGCGCGATCTCGGTGCACGGCGTCGTCGGCATCTGGGGCTTGCTCGCCGTCTGCTTTACATACCATCCTGACGGCGTTTGGACGCAGTTGGCCAGACAGCTGGCCGGTATCGCCACGATCTTCGCCTGGGTCTTCGTGACGAGCCTGGCCGTCTGGCTCGGCCTGAAGGCGATCATGGGTATCCGCGTGTCGGAGGAAGAGGAGTACGAGGGCGTCGATATCGGGGAATGCGGCCTCGAAGCCTATCCCGAATTCACAACCTCCGGCGAATAGGGCTCGAAAGGACCGGAAATGCGCTAATCTGGCCGCCCGCGGGGCTTCCGCGGGCGGCCTTTTTTATGTCGACCGTGAACCCGTTCCTCTTTTCGGACGGTACCGGGATGGCATAATTCGGTACTGCAAGCCGGCCGCCGAAAGCTGGCGTCGATCGGAGGATTGACGGATGAAAGCGACGATAGTTGGGACTGCGACAATTTGCCTGCTGCTGCTCTCGGGGATGAGCGCGGCGCAGGGCGTCTACAAGTGGGTGGATGAGAATGGCGTCGTCAGTTTCGGGGAAACGCCCCCGGACAGCGCGCAGTCAGTCGTGCGCACCGACGTGCGCTACAGTCGTACCGATCCCGCCGCGATTCAGGCGCGGATCGAACAGAACCAGGCAATGAAGGATGCGGTCGATACGCGGAAGCGTCAGGCGAATGAAGACGCGGACGACGCCAAGAGCATCGCCGCCGATAACGAGAAAGTACGCAAACAGAATTGCCAGCTCGCGATGGACCGCGCGCGAAAGTATGACACGGCGCATCGCCTGTACCGGGCGACCGAAGGCGGCGGGCGCGATTATCTGACCGATAAGGAACTCGACGAAGAACGCGCCGCGGCGAACCTTGCCGTCAACGAATGGTGCACCAAGCAGTAGCAGCGGTTCGGGTGCCGCGTCGCTGCGTTGAGAAACTTCCGGCCACCTGAGACTATTCCGGCAAAGCCGGCAGCCGATCACACAGCGAGAGACGTTGGCCAACGACTCCGACAACGACCGCGTCCATAAACCGTTTTACCTGCCGAACTTCTGCAGTTCCGCGGCCGTATTCGGCGCCGTGCTGATCGCGGTACTGGCGGCCATCATGATGACCCTGGCCCGCGTCACGCGCTGGGAATATTTCTTCGGCGACCTGGCGAAGACGTCCCTGATGCTCGTCTGGACCGCACTGGCGGTATCGGCACTGCTGTGCCTGCTGCGCAGATGGCTCGTGCGGTTTTCGGTATTCAGGGGCAGTGTATTGACGTTCGTTGCCGTCACCCTGGTCATCGTCCTGGTCTCCGAAATCGTGTACTTCCTCGGCACTATCTATGGGCCCAGCGGCATCGCCGGCGCCGAAAACTGGTTTCCGCAGAATCGCTGGTACTTCATGTCGCGCAACGTACTCGTCGGCATCATCATCACCGCGCTCGGTTTGCGCTATTTCTATGTGTTTCACCAGTGGCAGCGGAACGTCGAGAGCGAGGCCCGCACGCGCATCCACGCGCTCCAGGCGCGTATCCGGCCGCACTTCCTGTTCAACAGCATGAACACGATCGCGGAACTGACGCGGACGAACCCCGCCGCCGCGGAGACCGCCGTGGAAAACCTGTCTGACCTGTTTCGTGCGTCGCTAGCCGATTCGACCAAGCTGATCCGGCTGGAGCAGGAACTCGAAGTCACGCGGATCTATCAGGAGATGGAGCAGCAGCGGCTGGGCGAACGATTGAATGTCGTGTGGCGGCTCGAAGACCTTCCGGGGCGTGCGCAGATTCCGAGTCTGATGCTGCAGCCGTTGCTCGAAAACGCGATCTACCATGGCGTCGAGCGGTTGTCCGAGCCGGGCATCGTCGAGGTCGAGGGGCGCCGGAAGGGTGACATGATCTACCTGTCGGTACGAAATCCTCTGCCGGAGGAGCAGAATCGCAAGGAATCGGGCAACAAGATCGCGCTGGAAAATATTCAGGAAAGGCTGACGCTGGCGTTCGGTCCGCGTGCGCGCATGTCGCGCGCCATCGATCAGACGCACTACGAAGTCAGCATCGCGTTTCCGTTCAGGGAAGGATGATGAAAGTACTGATAGCCGACGATGAGGCACCGGCGCGCGCGCGTCTGCGGCGCCTGGTGGAGGAGCTTCCGGATTGCGAGGTCGTGGCCGAGGCGGAGAATGGTCGCGAGGCGTTGCAGGGATGCATGGATCACGCGCCGAGCGTCGTTCTGCTCGACATTCGAATGCCGGACATGGACGGTATCGAGGCTGCGCGTCACATCGCCGAGATCGACGATGGCCCGGCGGTCGTCTTTACGACGGCCTACGACCACTACGCCATTGACGCGTTCGACGCGCATGCCGTCGGCTACTTGCTGAAACCGGTGCGGCGGGAACGACTGGAGAAGGCGCTCAGGTTCGCATCCAGGCTCGGTCGTGCGGAGCTGGCCGCAGTCGGCAGCCAGTCGGGGGAGGCTGCGGCGCGCACCAATATCTGTGTCCGGCGGGGTGAGGAACTGCGTCTGATCCCGATCGACGATATCGTCTATTTTCATGCGGACCAGAAGTACGTCACCGTGTACCACTCGGGCGGCGAAGATCTGCTCGACGAGCCCCTGAAAGGTCTCGCGGAGGAGTTCGCCACGCATTTCATTCGGATTCATCGCAGCACGCTGATCGCATTGCGTTACCTCGAACGCATGGAACGCGTCGACGGTCAGTATGAGGTCTGGCTCAGGGGCGTCGATCGGCCGTTACCGGTCAGCCGCCGCCACGTGACGGCTGTGAAATCTTGCCTGAAACGTGTGTCCTGACAGGCTGCGGTCTGTCCTCGTTTGGCGTCGGTGTAAATACGGGTGGCCCGGCGGGCGTCGGGGCTGGCAAAATGCAACGTCAGGTAAAGCTGCGGCCGATATATTGATATGAACGATAAATCCGAAGACCAGCAGGACGAGCAAGACAACAAAGACGAGAAGGCGACTGCGGACTCCGCGGAGGGGGCGGCCGGCGCCGGCGATACTGCAGAATCCGCCGATGCGGAACCGACGCAGGAGACCGAGTCTGCCGTGGCGGAAAAGGACGCCAAGCCAGCGCCCGCGCAGCAACAACCGAAAAAATCTTCGTCCGCCGTCGGATTCCTGGCCCTGCTGATCGCCCTGGCCGCTGCCGCCGGCACCGGCTACGTCTGGTACGAGCAGCAGACTCAGCGATTGCTGGAGGCGCGCATCGGCGAAGTGGGTCGCGACGTCGAACGGCGCGCCAGCGAACTCGATCGGGTACTCGACAGTATCGAAGAGCTGACGCGGATCGATCGCGACAATGCAGATGAGATTGCGGACGTCGCTGACCGGATGGACTCGGAACTGTCAGACCTGCCGGTGCGTATGTCGCAGCTCGAGGCGACCATCGAAAAGGTCCCGGGCATTTCATTCAAGGCGCGTTCCGCGTGGTTGCGATCCGAGGCCGAGTACTTCCTGCGCATCGCCAACG
>JBLYYV010000156.1:0-6100 GCA_048550095.1 Gammaproteobacteria bacterium | reverse complement strand
GGACCCGCGCCTCCGGACCAGGCCGGTTTCGGCTCCGTGACGTTGTCATGGACGCCGCCAACGGAAAACGCCGACGGTTCCGTGCTCACCGATCTTGCTGGCTACAAAGTCTACTATGGCAACGAGCCGGGCAATTACACGATGTCGCTGCAGATAGACAATCCTGGTATAGCCACGTACGTCGTCGAGAACCTGACGCCAAACACGTACTACTTTGTTTTAACGGCGATCAACAGCAGGGATATAGAGAGCGAATATTCAAACGAAGCAATTAAGCAAATATTCGAGTAACCGGTGCTCGCATGATGCGGCCCCTGGAAGGTCAATGCTGGCGGTGAATTTACGTCTCCGTCCCGCCCAAATAAGGTCATTCGCTGCAATTCAGCGTCGATGTCGCCTATCGTCCCGACACCAACACCATGCGCACTTTCCAGAATTGACAAAATCGCGGATGGGAGCAGGATAGGTATTGCGACAAAGGCAAATCCCGCGAAAGTCGGAGACGCAAAGCCACGGGTCCTCGCTCCCTCCGCGACGTCCGATCGCCACGAAGGGCCCCAAGATCGCCGGGTTGCCGAGGGAATGATTCAGGCGGCGGTCATCTTCCTCGCAGTTAGCGGCCGCAAAGGAGGTTTATCATGCCTCTTCATCTGGAACCGCTGGATATATCTGACAGACTGCGAAGCTACGGCTCCGTGCTGATCGTCTCGTGTCCCGTGTGCCCGCCGGCCAGCCTGGCGAGCGACAACGACTCACCGTTCATCGAGTTTTTCAAACACGGCATCAAGACGCCCGCGTTTGAAAGTCACCTCGGTGAGATCCGCGAGTCCCTGGAACGCGCCGGAATCAAAACGGGCGTCTTCACGAGCTACCTGCCCTGCATGGCAACGTGCTTGTGGACGAAAGGACAACGCGGCCGGTTGCTGAAACGAGCGAATGAGTACGACGCGGCGCTCGTCATGGGATGCGAATCCGCGCGCTATACCGTTGAGGAAACGCTCAAGGACGCCGACTGCGACGTCATTCTGGCCATGCAACTGGTTGGGATCACGAACGCGAAGCTGAAGTTCGAGTTTCCATTGACGGTCAAGCTCGACGATCTGGCGCGAGTCAACGCGAATGAGCGATTAGAGCACGCATCATCGGCAGGGGTTGATTAAAGGTGCCCGCCTGATCGGCCCCGCGACAGCGCGATGACCCGGTTCTGTCCCCCGGAGCTTCCCTAATCGAGTGACGGCGCCGGCGGCAGGTCGAGCACCGTGTTGTGCACATGGTTGAAGTAGTTCGATAAGGTCTTTTGCGTGATCACGACCATGACGTCGGCGATGTTCGCATCCGTGTAACCCGCCGCTCGCACCGCTGCCAGTTCCTCGTCCGACACGAAGCCTATCGTATCCATCACCTTCGCCGTGAAATCGATCAGCGCCTGCAGTTTGGCATCGTCCGAGCGGCCGCGGCGCACCTCGAGGATTTGTGCGTCGCTCAGGCCAGCGCCTTGCAGGCCCAGCGTGTGCGCTGCGACACAGTACGTGCATTCGTTTTGAACGCTGACGACCATGCGCACCAGCTGCTGTTCGACCGGGCTCAGGCTGCCTTCGCCGATGAGTTTGTCCAGCGTCAGGTAGGCTTCCAGCGCCTGCGGGCTGTTCGCGAGGCCTTTGAAGAGATTCGGGACCATGCCCATGTTGCTCTTGGCCTGGCCGTACATCGCGGCGGTTTTGCCGGTGGCGGCGTCGGGTTCGATGCTATTCAGGCGGGGGCCGGCTGCGCTCATGGTCGTTCACCTCTCAGCTTGTTCTTCGTTGGCGCCCGGACGGGGGCGGGGAGTCACATCTTGTCGGACCGGCGGGCGCACGGATAGTTCATGCTGCAACATTTATGGGGTCAGAGTAAAAATACGATGTATTTATTACTCTGACCCCGTTTAGAAACCGAGGGCGCTCGGAACGCGACGCTTCCTGGCGTCAGTCCCCGGCCTTCTCCAGCCGCAACTCGACCGGCAGCGACTGCGACACGATGTCATAGACCGGCGAGAACAATGCGCATTCGGTCAGCGCCTCGACATCGGCCTCGCTGTCGACCGTGAGCTTGACGCGCACGTGGTGGAAGCCCTTGCGCACGTCGTCCGACATGCCGAGCAGTCCGCGCACGTCCATATCGCCTTCGATCTGCGAACGCACGCCTGCGATCGCGATGCCGCGCACGGCCGCGTGATAGACCAGCGTGCCGGTCATGCAGCTGACCAGTGCATGCAACACGTATTCCATCGAATTGGGCGCGCTGTCGTTGCCGGCGACCAGCAGCGGTTCATCGGCGTCCAGGCTGAAGGGGCGCGTTCGCGTCTCGTCCTCGCGGGCACCGGCATAGAAGTCCTTGATCTCGCTGCGGTTGAGTCCGCCGTCGATCCAGCGATTGCGAGCACGGAACTGGAACTGCCCGAAGCCCGGATCGGTTTCAATGGCATCGATGACCGTATGGATCTGGTCGACGTTCACGCCATTGATCACGTTGGCCTGCGTTGCATTCTGGGTAATCGTATTCATCGTGTCTCTCCTGGTAGCTGATTGCGGCCGGTTATCCGACCGTGCCGCCAGCGTAGGGAAGCGGCCGGGTGCGGCGATACTGCGGGAAGTGTAGTATCTAACTACATAAAATGTAGTAGTACGCCGACGGCGGCGCCTGCATGATCGACGCATGATGAGACAGCGAAACGATGACTGATTACGGCCAGTTCTGTCCTGTCGCCAAGGCCACCGAGATCGTCGGCGAGCGCTGGACGCTGCTGATCCTGCGCGAACTGCTGCTCGGCACCCGTCGCTTCAATGATTTCCAGCGCGCCCTGTCCCGCATCTCGCCAACATTGCTGAACAATCGGCTCAAGTCGCTGGAGGAATACGGCATCGTCGTCAGGAAGAAGATATCGGGACAAAAGGGTTACGAATATCGGCTTACCGCTTCCGGCAAGGAAATGGCGCCGCTGATCGAAACGCTGGCCGTGTGGGGCATGCGCTGGGCGCGCGGCCAGATGACGGACGAGGAACTGGACGTCGAGTTCCTGATGTGGGAGCTGCAACGCCGCCTGCAGACGCCGCATCTGCCGGCGGGCGAAACCGTCATCTGCTTTTCATTTTCGGACCTCGACAGATTCAGCGACTGGTGGCTGGTTGTTCACGACGACAACGTGGACCTGTGCACGCGGGATCCCGGCAAAGACGTCGATATCTATATCAGTTCGACGGTTCGATCGCTGGCCGAGGTATGGCGCGGTGACGTCGGGCTGCGCCGCGCGCTCGCCGACGGGCGCATCCAGACGCACGGGCTGCGCTCGCTGGAGCGTACGATATCGGACTGGCTGGGCTTGTGCCTGTATAAAGACGTGGAGCCGGTCGTTCAAATGCCGTGACGGCATTGGTGGGGTCAGAGTAAAAATACATCCGGGGTCGGAGGACATCGATAATGAAACGCATCGCATCACTGTTAATCCCGCTGAGTATGATCCTGCTGTCGGTGAGCGGGCCCGCTAGCGCCGAATCCGATCCCCAGACCGTGCTGATCACCGGTTCCAACCGCGGCATCGGCTTCGAGTTCGTCAGGCAGTATGCCGCCAAGGGCTTCCGGGTCATCGCGACCTGTCGCAATCCCGGCAAGGCCGAGGACCTCAATGCGTTCGCCGCGCAGCACGACAACGTGATCGTCGAGCGGCTGGACCTGGTCGACCTCGAGGGCATCGACGCGCTGGCCGCCAAATATGCCGGCCAGCCGATCGACGTGTTGATCAATAATGCCGCGTTGATGCGCGGGCCCGATAAGGGCCAGACCTTCGGCTCGATCGACTACGACTGGTTCGACGAGTGGTATCACACGAACACGCGGGGGCCGTTGAAGGTTACCGAGGCGTTCTGGCCGCATGTACAGGCCAGCGACAACGGCCTGGTCGCCTCACTGACCACGGGCCAGGGGCCGCGCGGCATACCGGTCCTCGGCTTCGCGTATTACAAGAGCAGCAAAGCGGCCATCGACAACCTGATGCTCGACGTCGCCCGCAAGGGGAAGAAGGACGGCGTGCGGGTCATCACGATCAGCCCCGGCCGGGTGCCGACGCACGGCGGACCGATGCAGAAGGGCATGGTCGACATCAAAGACAGCATCGCCGGCATGATCGATGTCTTCGAGGAATTCACGATTCAGCAGAACGGCCGCTCGTACCGGCACGACGGCTCGGAGACGACGTTGACGCCGCCGCCGCGGAATTAATGGGGTCAGAGTAATAAAGGCGCACGCGCAGTTTTTACTCTGACCCCATCAAATTATTCGACGATCACCAGGTCGGCATCCACATCGCACCCGGCCATACTGCTGTCGTTACCCGCGACATCCACCTGGAGATCTTCCGACGGATCCAGTACCGCCGGATCGAGCAGGTCCAGGATCGACACCGCATCGCCGTCGACCAGTATGCGCAGTATGTCGGTGTCCGCAGTCACGCAGACAGCGACGGGGTCGCCGGTCTCCGGCTGCACGCTGAGTACGTCCAGCTCGTCGCCGATGGCAACTGCCGTCAGCGTCCCTGATACCAGGTCTTCGCCCGGCGCCGGCCCGACGACGAACAGCGAAGCACGCAGTGCCTCGCCGGCGCCCAGCGGCACTCGCAGGCCGTCAAACGCGCCGGCCACGTCCTGCGCGATGTCTCCCTGCCCCAGTTCCGTGCCGTCGCGCGCGAATACGCGGGTTGCCGTCTGCAGCTGCACCGTGATCGGGTCGGCCGCGCCGGCGGGCAGGAAGTCCACGCATTTCATGTTGTCGCAATCGACGGTCGACGGGTCGGTCTGGACGAGACCGTCGGTCGTCTCCCAGCCCGGGTCGGTGTCGGTCTTGCGGGCACCGAACTCATTCACAACCGCGTCGAGATCGAGCACGACGCCATCGGGCGCGGCATCGTCCGGGATGCCGGGGAAGCCGATCGCGGTCAACAGCGGGTTGTCGCTGTCCGCGATCGCCTGGGCGAGTGCGGCGAAATCGATCGTCATCGCGTCCGCGCCGAAGTGGGTCGCACTGCCGGCGAACACACGCGCGCAGTTGTCGGCGTCGGCCGGCGCGTCCAGTGCGGCGACGAATTGCAGATCGCACAGCACGAGCGACTCGGCCGCTTCGTCCACGCTCTCGACCCGGCCGAACGCGCGGATCAGCCGGTTCGGCAGCACGATGTCGTCCTGGAAGACGTCGACGAAGATCACCGGGCGTAGCTTGAGCCTGGAATTGCCGGTCTGCACCACCTGGAACGAGCGCTGCGCATCGATGTCCAGCGAGATCACCGTGGTCTTGTCGGCAACGACGGAAAATGGGCCGCGCGGGTTCAGGTCGATCTTGCCGTTGGCCGCGAGGTTGTCGAGCACCTCCTCGACGTCGTCGTCCGGATCGGCGGGGTCGCCGAGGTCGACCAGGCGGACCTCGTCGACCTGCAGGCGTATCTTGCTGTAATCGCCTTCGGTAATAGTCTGACTGAATGCGAAGTCGGCGCGGTCGCGCAGCTTCAGCAGGTCGAAGGTAATCGGCTCACCGTCGTAGATGACCTGCTGCCCGCCGCTGCCGATCAGTATCATGCTCGACAGCGTGATCAGCACGCGCTCGTATTCATCCGTGGGGCCGTCGGTGATCAGCACCGCGACCTGACCGGTCCCGGCCGCACTGCCTCCGCCCGAGCTGCCGCCGCAGCCGGCTCCCATGAGTAACGTCCATGCCAGTATCAGGCCGAATACCGGCCGGGTGAATCCATTCATGAGGCGGGTCCTATTTATCCTTCAGATATCGAATTATCGCCGAATGTCGGGTGCCGCGCCCGGCAAGTCGCCCAACATGTGATGCCCATCACATAATCGGTTTCAGGCTTGACGGGGTCAGAGTGAAAATGCGATCTATTTTTACTCTGACCCCATTCGATCGGATCTCAACCGGGCCGCGCGATTCCCGCCAGGCGCTTGAAGAACGGCAGCGGATCGGACCACGAGAACGTGGCTGACACCTGGCGCGAGAGGTAGGGCGTCAGGAATGCTTTCAGCGACAGCTGCCCGGACGGGAGTTCTTTCAGGGCCTCACGAATATC
>JBLYYV010000155.1:0-23536 GCA_048550095.1 Gammaproteobacteria bacterium | reverse complement strand
TGCTCGAGGTCGGGATCGACATCAGTTTCGCGCCGGTCGTGGATCTCGATCTCGGCTTCAGCGAGGTGATCGGCGATCGTGCGTTCCACAAGGACCCCGATGCCGTCGCGGCGCTCGCGTCGGCCTACATGATTGGTATGCGTCAGGCAGGCATGATGGCGGTCGCGAAGCATTTCCCCGGTCATGGCGCCGTCGTGGCTGACTCGCATCACGAATTGCCGGTCGATCATCGGGAGCTGGATGCCATGCACGACGATCTCGTGCCTTATCGCCGCCTGATCGACAACGGCTTGACCGGAATCATGATGGCGCACGTCAAGTACCCGGCAATCGACCGGCGGATCGCCAGCCTGTCGCCTTACTGGGTGCAGACTGAATTGCGCCGCAACCTCGGATTCAACGGCGTGGTGTTCTCCGACGATCTGAGCATGTCGGCGGCCGAAGTCGCCGGCACTGTTCCGGAGCGGGTGAAGCAGGCGCTGGAGGCAGGCGCCGACATGGCGCTGATCTGCAACGACCCGGATGCCGTCGCGCTGACGCTGGACGAACTTCAGGACCTGGGCGATCCGACGAGCCTGGCCCGCCTCGTCATGATGCGTCCGCACCTGGCCGAACGCGACAGTCTCGTGGCACGCGACACGCCCGAGTGGCGCGCGGTCGTGGAGCAAATCGAGACAGCGTCGGCACGCCCGACGCTCGTCCTGGATGGCTGACCCGCAGCGTGACCGACGCGGTGGCAGGTTTTCCCGACGCGGTCGTCGTCGCGACCGAGTCCGACGTTCAGAGTGCTTACGACCGCTTGGCAGGAGCGCTGCAACCGACGGTCTTCACCGACGATTGTGTCCTGGTCGGCGTCCTGATGGGTGGCCTGATTCCGCTGGCGCGGCTGTCGTCGCTGCTGACCGGCGATTATGCGATGGACTACTGCCAGGTCACGCGTTACCGGGGCGGCACGCGCGGCGGCGAGCTCGAGTGGCTGCAGGCGCCGCGCATGCGGCTCGATGGCAAGACCGTCCTGCTCGTCGATGACATCTTCGACGAGGGTGTGACCCTGGACTATGTCGCGCGCGAGTGTGCGGCCCTCGGCGCACGACGCGTGATCACGATCGTGCTGGTCCGCAAGTGCCATGACCGGGTCCGGACATCCATGCGGCCCGATCTCGTCGGTCTCGAAGTCGACGACCGGTACGTATTCGGCTGCGGCATGGATTATCAGCATCGCTGGCGGCATCTGCCGGCGATTTATGCCATGCGGGAAGCGCCATGAGGAAGATCGGTATTATCGGCGGGACCGGAGCCTTGGCGGTAGCGCGCGCAGGCAACGACTCGGAGCGCCCGTTGCAGACGCCTTACGGCGAGACCTCGAGCCCGCTGTTGACGTGGGAGAACGGTGAGGCACAGATCTGCTTCATCGCGCGCCACGGGCTGGACAGTTCGATTCCGCCGCACCTGGTCAACTACCGGGCAAATATCTGGGCGTTGCATGAAGTTGCGCCCGACTTCGTAGTCGGCCTGAATGCCGTCGGCGGGATCGCCGATTGGGCGAGCCCGGCGCGGCTGGTAGTTCCGGATCAATTGATCGACTACACCTGGGGTCGCGAACACACTTTCTCGGATGGCCGCATGCAGCCGCTGCAGCATATCGAGTTTACGCACCCGCTGAGTCGCTCGATTCAGCGTCGGTTGACGGAGACGGCCGGGGAGCTGTCGCTCGATTTCCATGCCGGGGGCGTCTACGGGGCGACTCAGGGTCCGCGCCTTGAGACGTCGGCGGAAATCGATCGCATGGAGCGCGACGGTTGCGACATCGTCGGTATGACCGGGTTGCCGGAAGCCGCCCTGGCGAGGGAGGTGTCGATGGAGTATGCGATCTGTGCCGTGGTGGTGAACTGGGCAGCCGGACGCGCACCCGCAGGGTCCGGGATCCACGATGAGATCCAGCGTTATATCGATGCGGGTATGGCCCAGGTCACGAAGGTACTCGACGCGCTCTGACGGGGCCCGCCAAAAAATCGGCTCTCAAGTGACCCGCATCACAGACGCGCGCCCGCGCGGTGCATATATTTAACAAGTTACCGGAACTGGGTGTCGCTGATGTCGACCGAAATAGCCGGCCCCGAACGTGGCTCGGCTAAACGTCGATAATGGTTTAAATTATCTACAAAAGTCATTGATTAATATAACTAAAAAAATCGCCATGCAGGCGCTGGATTGCGGGTCCCAGGCGCTGGTGATCGTCAGCGCGAAGAAAGCGAATTTTCCGGTCGTTTATGTCAATACCGCGTTCGAGACGCTGACCGGCATGGATGCCGGCGAGATCATCGGCGGTAAGCTCTCGATGCTGGTCGAAAGCGGGCGCATGCCGGTCCGGTCGGAGGACTGGCTGCCCAACGGTGACGAGCCTTTCGAACAGTCCTGGCGACTGCAGGCGGGCGGTGCCATTCGCTTGAACGTGCGTCAGACGCCGTTGTTCGAGCGTCCCGGCAAGCCGGCTTTCTGGTTACTGACGGTTCTGAGCGCGGCCGATTCAAACGCAACCGGTGCCGAAGCGGCCCTGCGCGATGCGCTGCAGGATGCCCGCCGGAAGATCAAGCGCCTCGAGCGCATCGATTCGGCCACCGGTGTACCCAACGAGGACGCATTCACCGAGATTATGCATCGCGACTGGGCGATCGCGCGCCGGGAGCAGAAGCGCCTGGGAGTGGTGCTGTTCTGCGTCGACTTTCTCGACGAATATCGGGACTCGCTCGGACGGCACGCGACGGACTCGGTGCTGCGCAAGGTTGCTCATGCGATCAATGGTTCGCTGCGCCGTGAGGGCGATTTCGGAGCACGCGTCGGGGACGACCGATTCGCCGTCGTGCTCGGCACGGCAGACGAAACTCAGGTGCGGGATCTCGCCGAGCGGGTCGCCAAAAAGGTCGGCAACCTCGCGATACCGCATCCGAAATCACCCGTTGCCCGGAATATTACGATTTCCCACGGTTACTCGTCGGAAGTCCCGGAGTGGACTTCGGTATGTAATACATTGCTGGAGAATGCCGAGCGAATGCTGGTCGAAAACCGGCCAGATCCCGATACCGCAGCGGACGCTGATGCGCGTGCCGATCTCAAGCGACACAGCCTGTAACTACCCGGTCTAGGGAACTTCCGTTTCCGACTCTTCTTCGTCGTTCTCGATCTGGCTGACTCTGGCGATTACCCCGAATTGTGGATGATCGAAGTACTGCGTGACTTCGCCGCGGATTCGCCGCGATTCCACGAGTTCATGCGACGGCGCCTCGGCCTGCAAGGGCGCCTGAACGGGTTCTGACGTCGGCACAACGTCCCCGAAAGTCGGCCATGATTCGGCCTCGGGCGCGATTATCTGCTCCGCCGTCGATGCCATCAGCAGGTCGAGTTGCAGATGAACGAAGCGCTCCTTGTAGAGTTTGACCGTTCCCGTGATGCTGAATTCACCGAATTCGTTCGAGCGAACGTACACGGGCAGCGCCTCGTCGGCGGGCCGCGCGGCCTGGATCCACGCGCGGTGCAGCACTGGCGCATACGCGTCGAGCTGGTTCAGTCGCGAATAGACCCGCGTGAGCTGCTTGCCGTCGTCCAGAGGTAGGTAGTCCGGAAAATCCGGTTCGAGGTCCAGCAGGTAGAACGCCACGCCGGGCACCCGACGCCGTCCGTCGGCGACGGAATTCGAGGTCGTCCGGTCGGTGCCGGAAGGGGCTTCCGCTGACTGGCTGGGGAATCCCGGCAGCGACGTCGCGACGACGGTCTTAACGGCCGGTTGCTCGGGCGTATTGCGCGCCTGGTCGAGGTGCCGGAACACGATGACCTCGACTTCGTAGCGGTCCTCCATCCATGGCTCCGCATCCGTGTCCGCTGCTGGCGCGGGTCCCGCCACCAGAACGAGCGTCGCGAGCGATGCCAGCGAGTTTCCGCGCAGCTTACGTTGTTCCACGTTCGCCCCCGAGGCGTCCGATCAGTCGGGCGGCGAAATCGAAGCGATCGTTTTCTTCCAGTTCATCCATGATCTTGAGTCTCTGCTGCCGGTCGAGGCGGTAGCGGTCAGGCTCGGATTCTAGCAGGTGAACGAGTACGCCGGGATCGACAGTCGTATTCGGCCCGAACTCGACGAGACCGCCGCGTGCGCTCAGCTCGAGGCGACTGATCCCGAGCGGGTTCGCGAGCAATCGAATCGAGGTGATGCGGAACAGGTTGCGCGTAGCGTCGGGCAACAGGCCAAAGCGATCGATGAGCTCGACCTGCAAATCTGCGAGTTCGCGCTCGTCCTTGGCGCTCGCGATGCGTTTGTAGTGGACGAGACGCAGGTGCACGTCCGGCAGATAGTCCTCGGGCAGCAGCGCGGGCACGTGCAGGTTGACCTCGGCGCCGGCCTGGGTATCGGCATCCGGGTCCGGTTCCAGTCCCTCCCGCAGGGCGGCGACCGTTCGCGTCAACATCTCGTTATACAGCGAGAAGCCGATCTCCTGGATCTGCCCCGTCTGGCCCTCGCCGAGCAGTTCGCCCGCGCCGCGTATCTCGAGATCGTGGGTCGCCAGGACGAAGCCGGCGCCCAGATCTTCGAGCGATTCGATCGCCTCGAGCCGCTTCTTCGCGTCGGCCGTCATCGCTTCGCGCTCCGGCGTCATCAGGTACGCGAAAGCCTGGTGATGCGACCGGCCGACCCGCCCGCGAAGCTGGTGCAGCTGCGCAAGGCCGAAGCGGTCGGCACGATTGATGATGATTGTGTTGGCCGACGGAACGTCGAGACCACTCTCGATAATTGCGGTGCAGACGAGGATATGGAACCGGCGATGGTAGAAGTCGTCCATGATCCGCTCGAGCTCGTGCTCACGCATTTGACCATGCGCCAGTTCCACGCCCGCTTCGGGTACGAGTTCGGCCACCTGGGCGGCGATCCTCTGAATGTCCTCGATGCGATTGTGGACGAAATAAACCTGGCCGCCGCGTTTCAACTCGCGCTGGCATGCCTCGCGAATCAGCGCGTCGTTCCAGCGCGTGACGAAGGTCTTGATTGACAGGCGTGCCTCCGGCGGTGTCGTGATCAGGGAAAGCTCGCGGAGGCTGCCGAGCGCCATATTCAACGTACGCGGAATCGGCGTTGCGGTCAGCGTCAGGATATCGACCTCGGTGCGCAGGCTCTTGAGACGCTCCTTGTGCCGAACGCCAAAGCGATGCTCTTCGTCGACGATCACGAGACCGAGATCCTTGAATTTCACGTTACGCTGCAACAGTCGATGCGTTCCGACGACGATGTCGACGCGCCCCAATTCGAGCCCTTCGACGACTTGCCGCGCTTCTTTCTGGGTCTGGAATCTCGACAGCGTCGCGACATTGATCGGCCAGTCCGCGAAGCGATCGACGAAGGTCTGATGATGCTGCTGGGCGAGCAGGGTGGTCGGCACGAGAACCGCCACCTGGCGCCCATCCGACACGGCGACGAATGCGGCGCGCAACGCGACCTCGGTCTTGCCGAACCCGACGTCTCCACATACCAGTCGGTCCATCGGATTCGACGCGACGAGATCGCCGACCACGTCCTCGATCGCTTTTGCCTGGTCCTCGGTCGGCTCGAACGGAAAGCCATCGGCGAAGCGTTCGTAGTCAACCCGGTCGAGATTGAAGCTGTTACCCGGTCGCGCGGCACGCTTCGAGTACAGTTCGAGCAATTCCGCCGCCACGTCGCGAATCTTCTCGGCCGCCTTGCGGCGCGCTTTGGCCCACTGATCGGAACCCAGGCGATGCAGGGGCGCCTGGTCCGGTGATGCGCCGGTGTAGCGCGAAATCAGGTGCAGCGATGCAACCGGCACGTGCAGCCGGTCCCCACCCGCGTATTCGAGCGTCAGGAATTCCGTGAGCGTATCGTCGATCGCCAGGTTCGTCAGGCCGACGTACCGGCCCACGCCATGTTCGGCATGCACCACAGGCGAGCCGGCGTGCAGATCGGTCAGGTCGCTGATCAGCGCTTCGGGGTCACGGATGCGCCGGTGGCGGCGCCGGCGCTTGGGTTTGTCGCCGAACAGTTCGAGTTCGGTGATGAGTGCGACGTCGTGGCGTATCAGTACGACGCCCTTGTCCAGCGGCGCGATGCTGACGGCCGTCGTGGCGTCCCCGTCAACGAAGTCATGCCAGCTATCGGTTGCGACGGGCGTCGCCTGTTCCTGGCGCAGGATATCCATCAACATTTCGCGTCGTCCGGCCGATTCTGTCGCGAACAGGATTCGCGCCGGGCGGTCATTCAGGTACTCGCGGAGGCGCCGCGAGGGTTCTTCTTCGCGCCGATTGACGAGCATGCCCGGTGCCGCCGCAACGTCGAGATTCAGGGTTCGCTCATTCAGTGCTTCGGCGGGAATCTCATACGTGTCGATGGAGACCGTCGGGCGTTCGCCGATTGCTTCCAGGTGAACGTCCGGCGCCCAGAAAAGCTCCGCCGGCTCCAGCGCGCGTTGCTCCGGATCCAGCCGAGCTTGTTCGAAACGGTCCTGTACCTGTTGCCAGGCCGCTTCCAGAGCCGCGTCGAGCTCGCCGTAACGCACGATCAGCGTATCCTGCGGCAGGAACTCCCAGAGCGATGAGGTCGTATCGAAGAACAGCGGCAGGAAGTTCTCGACGCCGCCCGGCAGGCGTCGCTCCGTGACTTCGCGATAGATCAGCGATTTCGACGGGTTGCCTTCGAATCGCTGGCGGTACCGACGGCGAAATGCAGTGACCGACTCCTCGTCGATCGGGATTTCCCGTGCGGGCAACGTGTCGATGGCGTCGATGCGCCCGGTCGTGACCTGGGAGTCGGGATCGAACTCACGAAGCGACTCGACCTCGGCATCGAAAAAGTCGATGCGCAGCGGTTGCCGATGGCCGGTCGGGTAGAAGTCGACCAACGACCCGCGCACGGCGTACTCGCCGTGCAACCCGACCTGCGAAACGCGCTGATAGCCGGCATCGTCGAGCTGGATCCTGAAATCTTCCTGTGAGAGCGCCTGGCCGGCGCGAATGCTGATTCCGCGCTCGACCAGGTAGTCTCGCGGCGGCAGCCTCGGCAGCAGGCTGGGCATGGCCGTGATCAGGGCCGGGCACTGGCCCGCGGGCAGGTCACGCAGGATTCGCAGGCGCGTTGAAATGAGATCCTGGTGCGGGCTGAAGTTGTCGTAGGCCAGCGTCTCGAGGTCGGGGAATAAAGCCGTCGTCGTCTCATCACCGGTGAAAAAGCCCGTGGCGCTCGCAAGGGACTCGGCTGCGGCGACGCTGTCGGTCAACACGAGCACGAAGCGGCCGGTTGCCGCCGCTCGCTCGAAGATCTCGGCCACGGCCAGAGCCGCGCCGGCGCCATATGCCTTGCCGAGGCGCAGCGAGTCGCGGGGGTAGGTCGGAAGTTCGACCGAGGCATTGATAAGGGTCGCCGGCATGGGCAGGAAGAGCGGTGATTGGTGGGCTGGGATCGGAGCGCGGATTATCCCACACGCAGACGAAAAAGCACCCGCCGCGAAACGCGACGAGTGCTCCGGAAAATACCGTACCGAAAGTCTTTCTAGAGGTCGGTTTTGACCGCGTGAATGACGTTACTGTACTCGAAATACACGACGAAGCCCGGATACTCCCAGCGAGTGATCGGCGGATCGCCGATGGCTCCGCGCTTTGTCTGCGGTGATCCCCACCGAGATTCCACCGTTGCCATGCTCATGCCGCGATTGGGCCGGACGCCGGTCGTGGCCGCGGTCTGATCCACGTTCTCGATGACCAGCGTGTCACCCTGTGCCTGCACGGGGGTTGCGAGCGTCACGATCGCCGCGAGTGCGATCGACGTTAAGCCTAGACGAACCATGTCCACCTCCCAAGGTATACTGCAGCGATACTACCTTGCCCGTTCTGGCAGAGAAACAACTTGGTCTATGGACATGATTCCGGAAATGGTGTATCCGCCGATGTGCTGCGGAATACCGTTATGTCACAGCGATTCTGAGATGCGCCGATGATGCGCCCGGTGGCGGCTTTCGTGGGTCTGCGCTACCTGCGCGCGCAACGCGCGAATCAGTTTGCGTCTTTCGTCAGTATTGCCTCGGTGATCGGTGTGGCGCTCGGCGTCGCGGCGCTCATCGTCGTTCTCTCCGTCATGAACGGTTTCGAGAGCGAACTGCGGGCGCGGTTGCTGAGCCTCGCCGGTCATGCGTCAGTCGAACCTTCCGCTGAGGCCGTCGCCTGGCGCGATATTGTCGACGAAGTGTCCGCCCGCGAAGAGTTCGTCGCCGCCGCGCCGTTTGTCGAACTCGAAGTGATGCTGTCCAGCGGTCGGACGCTGGCCGGCGCGATGCTGACCGGCGTGCTGCCGGAGCTCGAGAGCGGAATATCGGAAGTGGGCCGTCACATGCGCGAAGGCGCGCTGTCGAACCTGGAGCCGGGTGCGCAGGGGATCATCCTGGGGCGGGCGCTTGCGCTGAAGCTGGGGTTGCGATCGGGCGACGTCCTGACGGTGATGGCGCCGCGCAAGCAGGCCGGTCGTGGCCTCGACACGGTGCTGCGCGAATTCACGATCGTGGGCATGTTTGAGCTCGGTCTGCGCGACCACGATGGGGTGCGTGCCCTGGTGCACCTCGACGATGCGCGAGTCCTGACGGGAAAGGCTGAAACCGGCGTCCGGATCAAAACGGCGGATGCCTTCAGCGCGCCGTGGATCGTGCGCGATTGGCTGGCCGAACGCGCGGTGCGCGGTGCGCCCGCCCTCGATGTCCGCGACTGGACGCAGGATAACGCGACGTACTTTCGGGCAGTGCGGATAGAGAAGATCATGATGACGTTGCTGTTGTCGTTGATCGTCGCGGTCGCGGTGTTCAATATCGTCGCCACGCTGGTCATGACCGTCACGGACAAGCGATCCGGCATTGCCATCATGCGAACGCTCGGGTATTCGCGGAGCACGATCGTACAGATCTTTGCTGTGCAGGGGATCGTGATCGGCTGGATCGGCGTGGTCGTGGGTATCGCGATGGGGGTGACGCTGGCGTTGAACATCGAATCCCTGGCACCGAAACTCGAGCAGTTGTTCGGTTTCGAATTCATGCCGGCGGATGTCTATTACCTGACTTCGTTACCTGCCGAATTGCATTCATCCGATGTGCTCTGGGTCACCGTTATTGCCTTGCTGATGACCGCGCTGGCGACGATCTATCCGGCGGTGCGGGCATCCGGCGTCGCGCCCGCCGAGGTGCTGCGTTATGAGTAGGGGTGTGTTCGTTCGGGGTCGGTTGTCATGCTGAGGCCATTCGAACTCGGCATGGCACTGCGCTATTTCCGCGCGCGCAGCAAGAATCGATTCATCTCGTTCATATCGCTGATTTCGGTTTTCGGCATTGCGATCGCGGTCGCCGTATTGATCGTCGTGCTATCGGTCATGAACGGATTCGAATACGAAGTTCGCGCAAAGATTCTCAAAGTTGTGTCGCATGCCGCGATCACGGGGTGGAACGGTCGCCTCGAAGATCACGCCGCAGTAGAGGAACTGATTTCCGCCAACCCGGATACTGCTGCCGTGGCCCGCTTTATAGAGGGGCAGGGCATGTTGGTTGGTGATGCCGAAATCAAGGGCGTCGAAATCCGCGGAATCGATCCCGTCGCCGAGATGAAGGCGTCGGGTATCGCGGATCTCATTGAGCGAGGCTCGCTGGAATCCCTGCAGCCCGGCGACTACCGTATCGTCATCGGCCGCGAACTCGCCGATTTGCTCGATGTCGATCTGGGCGATCGACTGATCCTGATGATTTCGCAGGGCATCACGACGCCGGCCGGACTCGTGCCGCGCATGCGGCGTTTTGAGATCGGCGGAATTTTTCATGCCGGGATGTATGAGTACGACCGCGGGCTGGCACTGATCAACGTGACCGACGCCGCGCGACTGTTTCAGCTCGGTGACGCGGTATCGGGGGTGCGAATCGCTTTCGTCGATCCGCTGCGGGCGCCGACGTCTGTCCGAACAGTTGCCCGGTCGCTGGGGCGCGACGTCTATATAACGGACTGGACCCGACAACATGCAAATTTCTTTCGATCGATCCAGTTGACGAAGTCGATCATTTTCGTGATTCTGCTGCTCGTCGTGGCGGTCGCTGCATTCAATATTGTGTCGACCCTCGTCATGGTCGTGCGCGAGAAGCGTGCGGAAATTGCAATCCTGAGGACGATCGGCGCTTCACCCATGGTCATTTTGAGAATCTTTATGTCGCAGGGCGGGTTGATCGGGCTCGTCGGCACCGGTCTGGGCGTCGCGCTCGGCGTCGGCGTCGCCGCGAATATCGCCTGGATCGTCGCGTCGCTCGAGCGTGTGCTGGGCTTTCGTTTTCTCGCGCCGGACGTTTATTTCATCAGTGATTTTCCGAGCCAGATCAGAGCGGATGACGTCATTCAAATTGCCGTGATTGCTTTCCTGCTCGCCTTCGTGTCGACGGTCTATCCGGCGTGGCGCGCGGCCGTTATGGCCCCGGCCGAGGCATTGCGTCATGAGTAAGGATTCGCCGCTGGCCTGCAGCGGCCTGATCAAGCGGTTCGCCGAAGGCCGCGATGAGCTCCAGGTGCTCAATGGTGTCGAATTGACGGTGGCGGCCGGCGAGCGGCTCGCGATCATTGGTGAATCCGGCGCCGGCAAGACGACGCTGCTGCAGTTGCTGGGGGGGCTGGATGCACCCACCGAGGGCAGCGTGACCGTTTACGGCCAGGACATGGCGGCGCTGAATGGCAGGGAGCGCGGCGAACTGCGCAATCGTTCACTCGGCTTTGTCTACCAGTTTCATCACCTGCTGCCGGAGTTCACGGCGCTGGAGAATGTCGCGATGCCGCTGCTGCTGCGCCGGGAGTCGCTCAGCGAGGTGCGCGATCGCGCGGCGCAACTACTCGAGCGGGTCGGCCTGGGCGAGCGATTGACGCATCGCCCCGGTGAATTGTCGGGCGGCGAGCGTCAGCGTGTCGCCGTCGCGCGCGCGCTCGTGACGGAACCGGCCGTCGTGTTGGCGGACGAACCGACGGGTAATCTCGATCACCGAACCGGAGACCGGACGCTCGAGTTGATGCTGGATCTGAATCGGGAAACCGGCGCCAGTCTCGTGCTCGTCACGCACTCGCACGAGATCGCTCGACAGATGGAGCGCGTGCTCGAGCTCAGCGACGGCGTGCTGAAGGACGTTAGCGGGACCTTCGACGCCTCCGTCGCCTAGCGTTCTTCCCGGGCGTGACGTCGCTTGAAGCGCGCGGCGACCATCAATCGCCACAGGACGCTGACCATGACATAGCCCGTCGATGCGACGAGCGTTGCGGCAATGAACGAACCGAGCATCAGCGGTTTGCCGATCGCAAAGAAGTTGCTCGATACCCAGTCCCACGATAGTTCGATCTGAAATGGTTGCGGCGGAATGTCGAGGATCAGCCGCCCCAGGCTATAAGTCGAGTAGAAAATGGGTCCCATTGTGACCGGGTTGGTAATCCAGGTCGTGACTGCGGCGATCGGCACGTTTACGCGGAGCAGCAGCGCCAGCAGGATTCCGAGGACCGTTTGCCCGGGCAGCGGCAGCAGTGCCACGAACAGCCCGATCCAGATAGCACCCGCAATGCTGCGCCGGCTCACGGACAGAAAGGTGGGGTGCCGGAGCAGCGCATTGAACGGGCGCAGGTACGCCGGCGGTTCTTTCCGCAGATAGCTGCGCGAAACGCGCCTGAAGAATCGGCGGGGCATTTCTTAGTCTGTCATCTTCATTGGCAGATTGGACAAGCGCGGTGGGATAAGCCGGCGGCGGAGCGAACCGCCATTATCCAGTTTCCGCGCCAAATCGAAATATGTTTCGAGCGGCGCTACTGGTGATCGTTTTCGGTTGTGCGATCCGCACCGTGCCAGCATTGCCGGCTATTCTGACGCAGCCCGTCGTGCTTGCGGCCGCCGTGCCGCTCGCATGGATGCTGGGGGGCTCCCGTATCACGATGGCCGTCGCCACGATCGCGTGGTCGCTCATCAACATCGACTGGGGCATGGAAGCGCGACTTGCACCGGACCTGGTCGGCGCGGACATACTGATGACCGGGACGATCTGCGACTTTCCCCGCGACGATGAGCGCGCACAGAGATTCGTATTCGTGCCGGAGCCTGATGCGAGCGATGGGACGTTGCCGGCGCGAGTTTATCTTGCGTCCTACGGCGCTTTGAGCGGCGATCTCGCCGGCGGGCAGCGCTGGCGGCTGAAAGTGCGGCTCAAGCGACCGCGTGGGCTGAGCAATCCCGGCGGGTTCGATTTCGAGCGCTGGGCTTTGGAGAATCGTATCGGCGCGACCGGATACGTCCGGCGCTCGGCCGCCAATACGCGCCTTCCGCGGTCCCGGACGGCGTGTCCGACGATTGTCTTGCGTCAGGCGATCGCGACCGGTATCGAGCGCGCGCTCGGCAACAACGATACGGCGCGGTTCATGCTGGCCCTGGCGATCGGCGCGCGCCATCAGATCCGGCAGAATGACTGGGTCGTGATGCGTCGCACCGGCACGGTGCACCTGATGGCGATATCGGGATTACATGTCGGCCTGGTCGCGGGCCTGATGTGGTGGTTTGGGCGCGCGATTGCGTCAGCCGCGGTGCTCGCAGGCATACACTGTTCAACCCTGGCTGCGGCGCGACTATTCGCGCTCGCCGGTGCTTTCAGCTACGCCATGCTGGCCGGTTTCGCGGTGCCGACCTTGCGCGCATTCGTCATGGTCGCCGTCGTGACGGTATTAATAAGTTCGCGTCGAACGGCGGGTGCCTGGCAGGTGCTCGCGACGGCTGTCATCGCGGTGAACTGGGTCGATCCTTTGGCGATGATTGGTTCGGGGTTCTGGCTGTCTTTCGGTGCGGTGGCGTTCCTGATGCTTGCGGCACTGGCGATTCAGCCGAATCGCGCCACCGACGATCGGTCGTGGCCGGGGGTCACCGGCGCCCGGTTGCGACTGATGGTTCGGGCGCAACTCTCGCTAAGTATTGGCCTGGCGCCACTGGCGCTGCTGTTCTTCACCGAGGTGTCGCTGATATCCCCGGTCGTAAATTTGCTGGTCGTGCCGATTTTTGCGTTTTTCATCGTCCCGCTGACGTTGCTGGGGACCGCACTGCTCGCTTACGGCGAAGACCTGGCGGCGCCCGTACTGAATAGTGCCGCGTGGATGCTCGGCCACGGGTTCGACCTGCTCGAGCCGCTGTCCGCATGGCCCGGTGCCGCGCGTCAGGCGGCGATTCCCGGGGCCGGATGGCTCGCCGTCGGTTGCATCTGCGGCTGGTGCGCAGCCTGGCCCGCGCCGCTGCGATCCAGAGGGCTGGCCCTGGCGGCGGCGGGCCTGCTGGCCTGGCGCGTCCATACTGTGCCGGTGCCGGAATTGCGCATCGTCGTCATGGACGTGGGTCAGGGGCTCGCCGTTCTCGTGCAGACGCCCGAACATGCTTTGCTGTATGACGCCGGGCCGGCGTTTGGCCGCCGCGACGCAGGTCGATCTGTCGTGCTGCCGGTGTTGCGGCATCTGGGCATTCGTCGGCTGGATGTCGTGGTTGCGTCGCATGGTGACAACGATCATGTCGGCGGGGTCCAGACCGTCATCGATGCCTTTCCGGAGGCCACTTTGATCGCGACCGATTCATTCGGGCTGACCGTGCGGGAAGTCGAGTTGTGCGCGGCGGGCATGCGCTGGCGATGGAATGACGTTGAGTTTCGCATTCTTGCGCCACCCGGTTCCGCGTCACGCCCGCGCGGAAGCGACAATGATCTTTCATGCGTTCTGTCCGTTGTGGCTCCGCGGGCGTCCTTGTTGTTGCCGGGTGACGTCGAGCGGCGGGGGGAGCTTGATCTCGTGGCCGCGCATGACGTGCGCCCGCACGATATCGTCGTCGCGCCTCACCATGGCAGCGCGACGTCGTCGTCGCAGCCGTTCATCTCCGCGGTGGCGCCGCGTTACGTGGTGTTTGCAACCGGATTCCTGAACCGTTGGGGGTTTCCCGACGAGCAGGTCGTGCGGCGGTGGGGCCGGACAGCGGCTTGTCTGCTCGAGACCGGGGTTGACGGCGCGCTGACATTCGAAGTCGACCTCGACGGGGCGCTGCGTCCGGTCACCCGTCATCGTGACGGCGCGCGTCGCGTTTGGAGCGCCGCGCCCCCGAAGTCGCTCGCCTGCGCGCCATCGGCCTCTACAAATTAGTATGACTCCCGGTTATAGTGGCGCGGGTGCGAATCAGGGAAACTTGCGTAAATGCTGGAGATCGTAAAGTCCGGTGGATGGTTGATGCTGCCCATCATTATCTGCTCGATCATCTCGGCGGCAATCATTCTCGAACGACTGTGGACGTTGCAACCGGGGCGGGTACTGCCCAGGAATCTGACGCGTCAGGTCTGGGAGTGGGTCAGCAAGAATCAGCTCAACCACACGCATATCGAGTCGCTGCATAACGGATCGCCGCTGGGCGAGATCCTGGCCGCGGGACTCGCCAATCGGCACCGCGAGCGTGAGGTCATCAAGGAGAGTATCGAAGATGCCGGCCGCCAGGTCGTGCATGATCTCGAGCGATTCCTGAATTCGCTCGGCACCATTGCCGCGATCACGCCCCTGCTGGGCCTGCTCGGCACGGTGATCGGCATGGTCAAGGTCTTTGCGGCGATTACCACGCATGGCGTCGGCGATCCGACCGTTCTGGCGGGCGGAATTTCCGAGGCGCTGATCACGACCGCCGCGGGATTGACCGTCGCGATTCCGTCGCTGATCGGCTACCGCTATCTGCGCGGCCGGGTCGACGCACTGGTCGTACGAATGGAAAAAGAAGCCGTGACGATGGTCGAGGCGCTGATGCGCAAACAATACATGGACACCCTCGGGGAACGCGATGAAGTTGCGGCAAGGCACGCGCGCTGAACCCGAGATCAATCTGACGTCGTTGATCGACGTCGTGTTGTTGCTCCTCGTGTTCTTCATGGTGACGACCAGTTTCGTGCGCGAGTCCGAGTTGACGATTCGTCTGCCCGAGGTGTCGGACACGGCGGGGCAGCCGCTGGAAACGACCGAGCTGGAGGTCACCGTGACGGCCAAGGGTGCCTATTTCGTCAACGGCCGCGCCCTCGTCGATAGCCGGCCGTCGACATTGCGCGCGGCGATCATGAAACTGACTTCGGATCAGGAGGGCGTGCGGGTGTCGATTACGGCGGATGCCGAGGCGAGCCATCAGTCCGTCGTCACGGCGATGGATGTCGCCGGCAAGCTGGGTTTTACCGATATCAGTATCGCGACGATCGCTTCGCAGGGCGAGCGAGAGTAAGCAACCCGGTGTCCAACACGAACTCATCCTCGCAGTCGCCGACTGACACGTCCGCGAACCTGACACCCGCGATCGTCTACCGGCGCTTGCTGTCGATCTGCAAGCCGTATTGGAAGATATTCGTCGTGGCGGCATTCGCGATGGCGCTCTATGCGGCCACGGATACCGGCTTCGCGTACCTGATGAACAACCTGATTCAGGTACTCGATCCCGAGGGCCTGAGTGAGGAGCAGGAGCTCATTCGTCAGTACCTGCCAGTCGCGATCGTGGGTCTCTTCGTCATCCGCGGCCTCGTCGCGTTCGTATCCGCATATTGCCTGGGGTGGATCGGACGGCACGTCATCCGTATTTTGCGCGGCGACGCGTTCGGTAAGTTCATGACGTTGCCCACGCCTTATTTCGACGAGCGGTCGGCTGGTGAGATGCTGTCGAAGCTGACGTTCAACGTCGAGCAGGTCGCGGAAGCCACGTCGACTGTTGTGACGGTGTTCATTCGCGATACGCTGACGGTCATCTGTCTGCTCGCCTACATGACCTATCTGAGCCCTCCGCTGACGGGCATTCTCCTCGTAACCGGACCCCTGATGGCGATCGTGATCGCTTTCCTGAGTCGTTTGTTCCGGCGCCACAGCTCGCGCATTCAGACGTCGATCGGCGATGTCGCCAAAATCTCCGAAGAGGCATTACAGGCGCACCGAATCGTCAAGATATTTTCCGGTCAGGACTACGAGCGTCAGCGCTTCGGCGACGTCAATAGCAAGAACATGCGGTTGAACATGCGCCTGATCATGACGCGCTCCGGCGGCGATGCGTTGACGAACCTGGTGATCGCGTTCGGCGTTGCGGGCGTCATCTACTTCGTCATGTTCGGTTCGGTTCGTCCGCCGAACGAGGGCGATCTCGTCGGGTTCATCACGGCGATGGTCTTTCTGCTGCGTCCGATCCGTCAGCTGACGAACGTCAACGTCGCCATTCAGCGCGGCATCGCCGCGGGTGCCAGCATCTTCGAGTTGCTCGATGAGCCGGACGAACCTGACACCGGCACGTTCGAGACCGATCGCATCGATGGCCGTGTGGTGTTCAATAACGTCAATTTCACGTACGCGGCGGAGAAGGGCAAGGTATTGCGGGACATCAATCTCGACGTGCCGGCCGGGCAGACGCTGGCCATCGTCGGGCGTTCCGGTAGCGGCAAATCGACCCTCGTCAGCCTGTTGCCGCGCTTCTACGATCCGACCGGCGGCACCATTTTGCTCGACGACCGTCCGGCGACGGAGTATCGATTGGCCAACCTCCGCGATCAGATCAGTCTCGTCAGCCAGGAGGTCGTCCTGTTCAACGATACGATCGCCGCGAACATCGCATACGGTGGGCTCGCCGATGCGAGCAAGGCGCAGATCGAGGAGGCCGCGCGCGCGGCGCATGTCAGCGAGTTTGTCGCCGATTTGCCGAAGGGGCTGGAGACCATGGTTGGTGATCGCGGGGTCCTGCTGTCGGGAGGGCAGCGTCAGCGCATCGCCATCGCGCGCGCACTGTTAAAGAACGCGCCGATCCTGATCCTGGACGAGGCGACCTCGGCGCTCGACACGGAGTCCGAGCGCCATATCCAACAGGCGCTGCAGGAGTTGATGGAGAACCGCACGACGTTCGTTATCGCGCACCGCTTGTCTACGATCGAAAGTGCTGACCGCATCATCGTCATGGCGGCGGGGCGCATCGTCGAGCAGGGGACCCATGCCGAATTGCTGGCGCTCGACGGGCACTACGCGACCCTGCATCGCATGCAATTCCGGGATGAGTCAGCGTAACAATAGCGTCGCGCGGCGCGTAGAAGCCGTCTGGTATGCGGACAAGCCGATTGCGCTGCTGGTGCCACTCGCATGGTTGTTTCGCCTGCTGGTCTGGTTGCGGCGCAGAGCGTACGACGCCGGTGTGTTCCGGCGGTATAGATGTGGCGTCCCGGTGGTGGTCGTCGGCAACATCACGGTCGGTGGCACCGGCAAGACACCGCTCGTCGGCTGGATTGCGAATCAGCTGGGTGCGGGCGGCCGGCGCGTCGGCATTCTGAGTCGCGGTTATGGCGGTACGGCGGGGGATCGGCCGACGCTGGTATCACGCGACAGCGATGTCGCGGCCGTGGGTGACGAGGCGCTGTTGCTCGCGCATCAGACCGATGCGACCGTATGCGTGTGCGCGGATCGCGTTGCCGGCGCGCGCATGCTGGTCGAAGCGGCCGGCGCCGAACTGATCGTCTGTGACGATGGGCTGCAACACTATCGGCTCGAACGCGACCTGGAGATCGTCGTCATCGATGGTTCGCGAGGGCTCGGCAACGGGCAGCTGTTGCCCGCCGGGCCGTTGCGTGAACCGGCCAGCCGGCTGGCGGAGGCCGACTTTGTTTTCACCAATGGCGGGTCGTCCCTCGACATCGATTCTCGAACGTTCACGTTACAACCGCAGCGCTTGCGAAGTCTGTCGGGCAACGCGGAATGTGATTTATCCGATTTCGATGGCCGGACGGTCTGGGGGGTCGCGGGCATCGGCAACCCGGAGCGTTTCCTGAGTATGCTGCGTGACCAGGGGATCCGGCCGCGGCAGGTCGACGTGCCGGATCATGGGTCCGTCTCGCTCGACGCATTGCGCGCAAGCGAGACGTGGCCAATACTGATGACGGCGAAAGACGCCGTAAAATATCGCGCAGACTCCATCGAAGATGCGTGGTATGTGCCCGTCGACCTCGTCATATCGCCAGATGACGAACGGGTTTTGACGGATCGCCTGAAGGAACTATATGTCGAAGAATGAGCTCGATTTCAGGATCGTGATTCCGGCCCGCTATGCGTCCACGCGTTTCCCTGGCAAGGCGCTGGCCATGCTGGACGGCCGGCCGATGTTGCAGCATGTCTATGAGCGCGCGTGCGCCAGCGCGGCCGCGGCCGTGATCATCGCGACGGACGACGAGCGCATCGCCGCCGCGGCTGAAGGATTCGGTGCCACGGTCGCCATGACGAGCGGGGAGCACGAGTCCGGTACGGACCGAATCGCTGAGGTGGCCGAGAAGCTCGGTTGGAATCCTGGCGACATCGTCGTGAACGTGCAGGGCGATGCTCCGTTCATTCCGTCGGCGGACATCGGTCAGGTGGCGGAATTGCTCGATCGACATGCGACGGCATCGCTCGCGACGCTGTGCACAGCCATCGACAATGTCGAAGAATACGAAGACGAACATGTCGTCAAGGTCGTGTTCGATCGCTCGGGTCGGGCGCTGTATTTCAGCCGGTCGAGCATTCCGGCGAGCGCCCACGGTCACGACCAACTGCCGAGCGCCTGGCGTCATGTCGGCATCTATGCGTATCGGGTCGAAGCGTTACGAATCCTGACGCAGACGCCGCCATGCGAGATTGAACGCGCGGAAAAACTCGAACAGCTCCGGGCCATGTGGCTCGGTATGGAAATCAGGGTTGCCGTTGCGGCCGAGGCGCTGGGCCCGGACGTCGATACGCCCGCCGATCTCGAGATGGCCGAGCGCTTCATCGCCGACGGAACAGGCTAGAATGCCGAGCTGAGTTTCCGACCGAGGTCGCGCAAGATGCCCGAAAAATCGCAATCAACCGTTCACGTGCTGTTCGTCTGTATGGGCAACATTTGTCGTTCGCCGATGGCCGAAGGCGTTTTTCGGCAGCGCGTCGAACGGCGTGCCGGCGACCTCGATATCGAAATCGACTCCGCGGGCACGCATGGTTATCACGAGGGTAGCCCGCCTGACGAGCGAGCGCAGGCTGCGGCGGCGCGCCGGGGTATCGACATCAGCTCGCTGGCGGCGCGCCGGGTTGTGGCCGAGGATTTCGACCGCTTTGATTTCATCCTCGCAATGGATGCCGAGAACCTGGAATTCCTGCTAAATGATGCGGGGTCGGAGCATCGCGAGAAGATCAGGTTGCTGCTCGACTACTCGCAGACTCGGGCCGGGGACGAGGTACCGGACCCTTACTACGGCGGGCCGATCGGTTTCGAGCGCGTGCTGGACCTGATCGAAGAAGCCGCCGACCGGCTGCTCGAGGATGTCCTCAGTGCCGCCGCCGGTCGCGCCGGCTGAATTCCTGCCCGGGTTCAGCGTTCGCGTCGGCCACCCGGCTCGTCTTTTCCGTTCGAGGACCAGACCGTGTAGGACTCTCCGGTCGTCGGTTTGGCGGGCGGCGTCTCCCAGGGCAGTAGCCGATCCTGATTCGCCGCGGGCGCTTTCGGTTGTGCCGGCTTGTCCGGATTTGCGTCCTGCTTCTGCGTCTCCGCTTTGGCGGGCGCGGGTTTTGGCGCCTGCCGGTTTTCTGCCGGCGGACGCGTGTGCTCGGCGGCGGGTTTCGGTTGTTGCTCGCTCTGCGAATCGGTCTTGGCAGGCGGCTTCTGCTTCACCGCGATCGGCTGAGTGTCGCCGTGTTCCGCCGGCCGTTGCTCCGGTTTGGATTGCTGTTGGCCAATCGGCGCGCGCTGTTCTGCCGCCGGCTTGGCATCGGGTTTGGACTCGGACTTGCTCGCTGCTACGTTGTTGTCAGGCTGCTGATTCTGGTCGCCTGAAGAGCCGCTACCCGAGCGACGCCGACGCCGACCCCTGCGCGACCGGCCACTCGTTCCCTTGGCCTGAGGCGAGCCATCCCCGGCCTGCTGTTGCCCGGGTTTCGTGTTGTCCGCTCGGTCTTTGCCTTGCTGTTTCTTGCCGGATTTCGACCGTTGCCCGGACGGCTGATCTGAGCCACTTTTGCCCTTGTTCTGTCGGTCGCGGTTCTGGGAATCGCGCCCCTGACCCTGATTGTCGCGGCGTCGACGGTTACCGCGGCCGCGCGATTGTTGCGGTCGGCGATCGCCGGAACCGCGCCTGCCTTTCGTCTGTTTAGGCGTGGGCTTCGCTTCGATTTCTTCGGTGCCTTCGCCGACCAGCGCGACCCAGATTCGACGCAACAAGCCCGGTTTCCTCGCCGTCGGTTGCTGCGGTTCGGGTTCGGGTTTCGCTTTCGGTGGGGGTGCCGGGGTCGTCGGCCCCGTCATCTGAACTGCAGGCACTTCCGGTTTGGGCTGTTCTGTCGACAGGCGCAGCGCTGTCTCATCCAGTGAATCTTCGTTGCTGACGAGGTTGTAACTCGCGCCCGTATTCTCAGGCAGGACCGTTTGATCGTCGCGAACGCGGCGAATCGAATAGTTGGGTGTTTCCAGGTCGGGATTAGCGACCAGGATGACCTGCATTCGATTGCGTTCCTCGATATGTCGAATCCATTCCCGCTTTTCGTTGAGCAGGTAGGTCGCGACGTCGATGGGTAGCTGCGCGATGACCTTGGCGGTCTGATCCTTGCGTCCTTCCTCACCGACGAGGCGCAGTATCGACAATGCCAGTGACTCTACGCCGCGGATATTGCCGATGCCGTTGCAGCGCGGGCAGACCTGGTGTGCTGATTCACCGAGCGACGGGCGCAGGCGTTGTCGAGACATCTCGAGCAGGCCGAAGCGCGAGATTCTGCCGATCTGCACGCGCGCACGATCAGGTCGCACCGCGTCGCGCAGGCGATTCTCGACATCGCGCTGGTTCTTTGACGGTCCCATGTCGATGAAATCGATGACCAGCAGTCCGCCCAGGTCGCGAAGCCGGCACTGCCGGGCGATCTCGTCGGCTGCTTCCAGGTTCGTCGCCAGCGCGGTGGCTTCGATGTCGCTGCCCTTGGTTGCTCGCGCCGAGTTGATGTCGATCGAGACCAGCGCTTCGGTGTGATCGATGACGATGCTGCCGCCGGACGGCAGGGTCACGCTGTGCGCGAACGCCGACTCGATCTGGCTCTCGATCTGGTAGCGCGTAAACAAGGGTGTCGGGTCGTCGTAGAACTTCAACTTGTTGCGATTGTGCGGCATCGCATGGGCCATGAATTCGCCGGCATCCTCGAAGGTGCCTTGATCGTCGATCAGGATCTCGCCGATCTCCGATGACAGGTGATCGCGAATCGCGCGAATGATTGCATTGCTGTCCTGGAAGATCAGTGCCGGCGCCGGGTTGTCGCGCACGGCGCCCTGAATCGCCTCCCAGATGCCCATCAGGTAGTCGAGGTCCCAGTTCAGCTCCTCGTCCGATCGGCCCATGCCGGCGGTGCGAACGATGCAGCCCATGCCGTCCGGGATGTTCAGCTTGCGCAATGCGTCGCGAATCTCGTCGCGCTCTTCTCCGGTGATTCTCCGCGATACGCCGCCGGCCCGCGGATTGTTCGGCATCAGGACGATGAACCGGCCGGCCAGGCTGATGAAGGTCGTCAGAGCGGCGCCCTTGTTGCCGCGTTCTTCCTTCTCGACCTGGACGACGATCGGCTGGCCTTCTTTCAGGACTTCGCGGATGTTGATGCGGGAGCCCGCTTGCGGCTCCTTGACGAAGTATTCCTTGGAAATTTCCTTGAGCGGCAGGAAGCCATGCCGGTCCGCGCCATAATTGACGAACGCCGCATCGAGGCTCGGCTCAACGCGCGTGATCTTTCCCAGGTAGATATTGGCTTTTCTTTGCGCCCTGGACGGGCTTTCTATATCAAGGTCGTAAAGTTTCTGGCCATCGACCATGGCCACCCGCAACTCTTCTTCCTGAGTTGCATTGATCAGCATTCTTTTCATAAGTCCCTACACAAAATTCATGTTGTAGGGCATCCGGTGAGAGGATTGTCTGCCACGGCGCTGAACGCGCCACGGTGCTCACCGCCGCACGGCGACGAAACATCGACCGATGCATGCGTGTGCGCATTGATGAAATTACAGATTGACCAGCTGTATGCATACAGCAGATCCCTCAAAATCTTAGTGCGACGGGAGAGAAAATCACTCACTCCGTCGGCCGGTTGCCCTGAAAATAGACCCGCTGCGCGGATCATGACTTTGACGATCGCCAACTCGATTCTTCGACGAGTCTGAACGCGATCGTGGCGAAAACTATTGCCGCATCTGCGACATACGGCATACGAGCCGTCTCTAGCCGTTAATATAGCAGCGCCTGAGTCTGGCAGCAATGTGGCGTATAGCGCCGTTGGTTATTGAAAACATGGGAAAAACCGAGCAGAAAGCCACGGCGCAGATCGTCCGCGTCGGTAGTGACGACGATGATCGCCGCCTCGACAACTTCCTGCTGAGTCGCCTGCGCGGGGTGCCTCGTTCCCGCATCTATCGAATGATTCGCGGCGGCGAGGTCCGCGTAAATAAAGGTCGCTGCAAGCCCGACCGTCGCCTGGTCGAGGGTGATGAGGTCCGTATTCCGCCGGTCCGAACGTCGCCGCCGCGCGACGCGAAGACCGGGATCTCCAGGGATGCGGGCTGGATCGAAGACAGGATTCTGTTCGAGGACCGCGATCTCCTGATCCTGAACAAGCCGTCCGGGCTGGCCGTGCACGGTGGCAGCGGCGTCAGCGCCGGGGCAATCGAGCTGCTGCGTGCGGCGCGCGGCAAGCACGCCGACCTCGAGCTCGTGCATCGCCTGGATCGCGATACGAGCGGGTGCCTGCTGGTCGCCAAACGCCGTCCGGCGCTGCGCTACCTGCATGGCTTGTTTCGCGAAGGAGAGGTCCAGAAGCGCTATACGGCCTTGTTGCTCGGCAGCTGGAAAGGCGGCAACCGGACCATCGACGAGCCGTTGTTGACCACGCGACGGAGGGGCGGCGAGCGTCACGTCAGCGTGGACGCGGCGGGCAAACCTGCATTGACGCATTTCATACCCGAAAAGAACTGCGGACCCGCGCAGCTGACGACCGTCGATCTCGGTACCGGACGCACGCATCAGATTCGGGTGCACGCCGCATTCATGGGGCATCCGGTGGCCGGCGATGAGCGTTATGGTTTGGGTAACGACCCGATCGTGGATCGATACGGATTGCGGCGCCTGTTTCTGCATGCGTCGTCGCTCGCCTTCGACAGCATGGACGGCGAGCGCGTTGTCCGCGCCGATGCGCCGCTCGACGATCAGCTGACGGAGGTGCTCGAGCGTATCGAGCGCTGAATCGAGCGAGCCGGCGGCTCGCACCCGCCCGGCGACAGGGCAGCTGCAGGCCGAGGCGGAACATGCAGATCGACACCCAGATCATGGGCAGACCCTGCAAGGCAGTCGGATCCTGCGATTCGACGAGTTCGAACATCGTAATGCCGAGACCCTCGACCTTAAAGCTGCCGGCGCAGTCGAACGGGCGTTCCGCCTCGACATAACGCTCGATCTCGCCGTCGGTCAGCGCGCGA
>JBLYYV010000154.1:0-3615 GCA_048550095.1 Gammaproteobacteria bacterium | reverse complement strand
GGGTAAATGCGCTCAGCAACCCGGTCGCCGTCAGCGCCGGTGGTGATCACACGTGTGCGCTCGACGATACCGGCGTCGTCTGCTGGGGCGCTGACGGCTCCGGCCAGGCGACGGTGCCCGGCGGGGTACATGCGCTCAGCAACCCGGTCGCGGTCAGCGCCGGTGGTGATCACACCTGTGCGCTCGACGATTCTGGCGTTGTCTGCTGGGGCGCCGACGGCTCCGGCCAGGCGACGGTGCCCGGCGGGGTAAATGCGCTCAGCAACCCGGTCGCGGTCAGCGCGGGCAGCGGCCACACGTGTGCAATCGATGACACCGGCGTTGTCTGCTGGGGCGCTGATGGCTCCGGCCAGGCGACGGTGCCCAGCGGGGCCAATGCGCTCAGCAACCCGGTCGTAATTAGCGCCGGCTTTGATCACACATGCGCTCTCGACGACACCGGCGTGGTTTGCTGGGGCGATGATGGTTTTGAGCAGGTAACGCTGCCGACGCTGATCTTCGATAAAGATCTCGATGGTTTGCTCGACACTCAGGAAGACATCAACGGCAATGGGGTCGTGGACGCCGGGGAAACCGATCCGCTGAATCCCGACAGCGACGGCGACACGGTCAATGATGGCAGCGATGCGTTCCCGCTGGACGCTGCCGAAACCTTGGACACCGACGGCGACGGCATCGGCAACAACGCCGATACGGATGATGACAACGATGGAGTGCCGGATGTCGATGATCCGTATCCACTCGATCCGGCGCTACCGGGTAGTTCCGGTGACATTAATGGCGACGGCGTTCTCGACGTTCGAGACCTGTTACTCCTGCAACGGGCAATAATCGGGCAGATCAGCCTGGATACCCAGCAGGAGAGCCGCGCGGATATGCACCCGAGAGGCAGCGGTGACGGCACGCTGACGATCTCCGACCTGAACGAATTACAAAAGGCCGTGCTAGGGCCCTAGAGATTAACCCGGAGCTGCGGATCCCTGCGAACGCCGAACTCGAGCGTGAAGCTCGGTGCCGATCAATAGCCGCTCTTCGTGTAGGTCCCTTTTTTCAGCAGCTTCGCGATGACCTCGTCGTAGATTTTATCGGCGTCGGCGTGCTGTTCGGTCGGCGAGTTTTTCGGCCAGATCGGCTCCGCATACATCTTGCTGAACAGCTCGGTCCGCAGGTACGGGATCCAGTTCTGGAACTTGGCGTTCTCGCGATAGTGACGCAGTGCCTCGATGTCGACCGGGGACGCGACGTAGGTGTCGGCGACGATCTGGTTGTAGGCGGCAACTTCGCCACGGTAGTTGTAGATCGCCGACCGGCCGCCCAACGCGCCGTCGATCTGCGTCGGCGGCTCGCCGGGCGCGCCGGGCATGATCAGCGCGCCGGTGTTCGTCGCGATCACATACGCCGTGTTATCCATCGCTCGAGCGCGGTTCTGCGTCTCGAAAATTTCGCGCGACGTCCACGGCTCCGGCAACGAGCCCCGGTACAGGATTTCGGCGCCGTTCATCGCGAACGCCCGATAGGCTTCCGGGAATGCACCCTCGACGCCGATGCTGCCCGCGATATTGCCGATCTCGGTTTTTGCGACGGGGTAGAACGCATCGAGGCCGTCCCCGTACTCGGCGACCCATTCGTCGTAGACGTCGTGCGGCGTGGTCGAATGTTCGACGTGCAGCACGATGTTCTTCTGGTGCTGCCAGACGACGTCGCCGTTCGGGTCGATCAGGAACACCGTGTTGAAGAAGCGTCCCGGAAATTTCTCATGGCGCGTCTTGAGCTGCCCGAGTATGAAACAGCCTTTCTGCTTGGCCTTCTCACCGAGCCGGTCGGTCTCCCAGCCGGGCACGTCGGCGGCCATCGTGTCGGCATATTCGGCTGGCGTCAGGTTGGCAATCTCGTCGACGAAACCCTGGATTGCGCCTTCACCGAGCGTGATGAGCCGCACCGGCAGCTCCAGCGAGCAGATGTGCGTGACGAGGTCGATCATCGCCTCGATGTGATTCAGGTTGACGACGACGTCGTCGCGCTTGGCGGCGTGTCGCACCGTCGTCTGTAACGCTACCGCCATGTACGGTGCAATCATGGGTCACTCCTGCGGCGCGAGGGCTGCCGCGCTGTTATTTGTCGAGGTAGTCTTCCAGGTTGATCGCGTCAGCGCCCGGGATGATCGGTCGGACGAGTTTGTCGATGTCGTCCAGGTCCATCGTCGCGTCGATGCCGATGCGTGCGGACTTCTGACCTTCCTTGGCGGCCCGCTCGAGTTCCCAGCTCTCGACGTCGGGAATGATCATGAATTTCGACGCGGCCGCCGCGCGATTCCAGATGGCCCAGTCGACGTCGGTTCGGTCGTGCACGTCGATATCATCGTCGACGATGATGATGCGCTTCGTGATCTTGCTAACCGGGAAGATATGCCCCCCGGCCGCCAGGGCGCGCTCGATGATCTCGCGGGGCTGATCGTCTGCCTGCTTGTCGATCGAGATCGTCACGTGGGCGAGGGTGCCCATCGCCGGCTCCAGGACGACGTCGATATCCTTGGCCTCCGGCACGGCCTCGCGGATCGACGCCGTGATGCTGCGCTGGACGCCATACACGGCCACGTTGCCGAGTGTATTGTGCTCGGGATTCCGGCCGGCGACGATCGCGTAGTACATCGCATCGTTGCGGTGCGTGATCTTGTTGACCGTGGTCGTCGGTGCGTTCTCCGGCCCGTACTGACCCGCGAATTCTCCGAGCAGGTTCTCGACGCGGTTGGAGAAGTCGACCGTACCCTCGATCACGATTTCCGCGTCGGCGGGCACGAGCAGATCGCTGTCCTCGCACTTCACGAGCCGCATCGCTTCGCCGGCGAGGCCTCCCGCCAGTTCGTATTCGTTCTGGTTCGGCGGCAGCTTGCAGGAGGCGCCGATTAGCATCGCCGGCGGCACGCCGAGGGCAATGGCGATTGGCATCGTCTCGCCGCGCTTTTCCCAGCTCGCGTAGATACGTCGCAGGTCCGCCATCGAACTCGCGTTGATGACGCAGGTATTCTTGCCGGTTATCAGTGTCCGATAGATACCGACATTCAGTTCACCGCTGTCGGGGTCCCGCGTGACGCCGATGGCGCCGGTAATGAACGGGCCGCTGTCGAGTTCGAAAAACGTCGGTACCGGCAGGTCGGCCAGGTCGACATCATCGCCCGCGATAATATTTTCCTTGTTGGGACCGGTATCGGCGACGATTGGGGGAATCGTCTTCTGCTTGGCCGCCTCGATCCTGGCGTCGAACTGCTCGTGAGAAAACGATTCCGGATCATCGGCACCCAGGGCGCGGCCAAAGCGTTCCAGGCTGTTATAGAGCCCGCCGACGACCGGGAATTTGGCACCCCGGACGTTGTGAAAACAGTAAGCGCGTCGCTGGCTCTCGATCTTCGACATGACGCCGGCGAGTTCCTGCTCGCGACCGACCTCGCGCGATACGTGATCGACTTCGCCGCGTTCCTCGAGCAGCTGGACGAATGACCGGAAATCTAGCACTGACGATTCTCCTTGCGAATCAGATGGGGCCGCGGAGCGTATTCTATTTTCGCCACATCGCGAACACGACATCGGTACGTAGCCTGACCGCGTAAAGGGCATGCTG